>DDBY01000012.1:0-6507 GCA_002334985.1 Micavibrio sp. UBA2020 | reverse complement strand
TCCATCGGGTTCATGCCGGCGGCAACCGACTTCACGCCTTCGCGGAAGATAGCCTGCGCCAGAACGGTCGCGGTGGTGGTGCCGTCGCCAGCCAGGTCGTTCGACTTGGAGGCAACTTCGCGTACCATTTGCGCGCCCATGTTTTCGAAGTTGTCTTCCAGTTCAACCTCTTTCGCAACCGTGACACCGTCTTTGGTGATGCGCGGCGCGCCGAAAGATTTCTGGATGACCACGTTGCGGCCTTTGGGGCCCAGCGTGACTTTTACCGCGTTTGCCAGCGTATCAACGCCTTTCAGCATTTTCTGGCGGGCGTCGGCGGAGAATTTTACGTCTTTAGCAGCCATAGTGATGTGACTCCTTGAATAGAATGGAAATAAGGTTAAGCGGCTTTTTTCGCTTTTTTGCCTTCGATGATGCCCATGATGTCGCTTTCTTTAACGACCAGCAGCTCTTCGCCATCGATGGTGACTTCGGTGCCCGACCATTTGCTGAACAGCACCAGGTCGCCCGCTTTCACATCCAGCGGTACCAGTTTGCCGGCTTCGTCGCGCATGCCGGTGCCAACGGCGACAACTTCGCCTTGTGCCGGTTTTTCTTTGGCGGTGTCGGGGATGATGATGCCGCCGGCGGTTTTGGCGTCGCTTTCCAGGCGGCGCAGCAGAACGCGGTCGTGCAGGGGACGGAATTTCATGTTCGTATCCTCTTCAGTTGAACAAGGTCTGATTGTCCGGTTTCGGGAAAGCCCAACCTTTGGCACTCTCCTCGGACAAGTGCCAAAGATGTAGCGCAGGCGCTGCGTGCTTTCAACACTTAACGGCGCATATTTGCTGCTTTTTTGAGCAATAAAACCGAACAAAACCAAGGCATTCGCAAGGTTTTTGGCACTTGCGCCCCCGGACTGCCAAGCCTTTGATTTTAAAGTTTTTTAACACCCGTGTGGTAATATATGCTTAAATAGAAGTTAGAACGTGAACTTCTATAACGGAAGCGTGCCAGAATTCGTAATAGGAGATTAGGAATATGGCAAATTTGATACTGCAACTGCAAGACTACCGCCTGACCACCGCCGAAATACTCTATCACCTGCCGGACCACCCGAGCCTTCTTCAGACGTATCTCTGGCAGGAATATGACCGCGCCCCCGAATTCCCCGAATTGCACCGCTTCCTCGGTTTCTGGGTGCGCCAGATAGAGGGGCGCCTGCATTCCGTGCGCATCGCCAGCAAACAGCTTATCAGCGCCGAGGATTTGCGCGTCTGCCGCCACGAATTTCTGATTAACTGAGCCATCGCCGCTTTGCGGGCTGGCGCTGCGTGCTTTGCGCCCGCGCTTGACACTTTGCGCGCGCGCGCGTCTCGGCTACACTCCGCCCTATGTTGCCAATGTTAAATGTCCATGAAGATATGAGCGCTCTGCCCGCGCTGCCGCAAGGTACCGTGCTGGCCGTGGGTAATTTCGACGGCGTGCATCCGGGGCATGCGGCGTTGGTGCGGCGGGCTTGCGACATCGCGCGTGCGCAAAAACTAACGCCCGCCGTTTTGACGTTCGAGCCGCATCCGCGCGAATTTTTCGCGCCCGATGCAGAACCGTTCCGCCTGACCCTGCTGCCGGAAAAAGCGCGGCTGCTAACGGCGGCGGGCGCGGCGCATGTTTTTGTGCCTGCTTTCGATGCGGGCTTTGCCTCGTTGTCAGCGGCCGAATTTATGGGCTTTATGCGCGACCGCCTGCGCGCGCGGCATATCGTTGTGGGCGCGGATTTCGCCTTTGGCAAAAACCGCAGCGGCAATGTGGATACGCTGCGCGCCGAATTTGATGTGACGGTGATGGAAGACGTCGCCTGCGACAGTGGCGTGCTGTATTCATCCACGCGTATCCGCGATGCGCTGCGGCGCGGGGATTTCGCGTCTGCCGCCGCGCTGCTTGGCCGTGCGTGGGAAATAGAAGCGGAAATCGTGCATGGCGATAAACGCGGGCGGGAGCTCGGCTTTCCGACGGCGAACCAGCAGGTGGAGCGTTATGTGCGTATTCCCTTCGGCATCTATGCCGTGCGTGCGCATATCGAAGGCGAGACGGCGCCGCGCGCCGCTGTCGCCAATTTCGGTATCCGCCCGATGTTCCGCATCCGCCAGCCGATATTCGAGACGTATATTTTCGATTTTCATCAAAATATCTATGGAAAAATCATGCGGGTGGAGCCTGTAAAATTCCTGCGCCCCGAAAAGGCTTTCGACGGGCTCGAGGCTCTCGTGCGCCAGATGAAACAGGATTGCCTAGACGCCCGTGCTGTGTTCAAATATTAGAACGGGAAGGGGTTTCCCGTTTTTGTTAATAACGGGGAGTTAAAAGAACAGCATGAATAACGCGCTGCCCGCCAAAAAATTTCGCCCCGGACAGTTTTTCTTGTTCGGGATGTTTGTTATTTGCGCCATCATTTTTGCAGACCAATATACAAAATGGCTTGTGCTTGAAACCATGCTGCGCGCCGGCGGCGATACGCCCGCGTTTCAGGACTGGTTCATGACGCGCCAGCCGCTGGAATTTTTTATCGACCAGCGCGAAGTCTATCAAAGCCGTGAAATCACGGGTTTTCTGAATTTTGTCATGGTCTGGAACACCGGTATCAGCTTCGGCCTGTTCAGCGATAACGCCGACATGGAAAAAAGCCGCATGCTGGCACTTGTGTTCATCGCGCTGTCTTTGACCGTCGCGCTGGCGCTTATCGTCTGGCTGGCCGTGGCGCGCAGCCGCCTGCTGGCCGCCGCCCTGTCCTTGATTGTCGGCGGCGCGATTGCCAACGTTATCGACCGCGTCCGTTTCGGCGCCGTGGCCGATTTTGTGGATGTGCATGCCGCGGGCTTCCATTGGCCGGCCTTTAATCTGGCCGACAGCTGTATTGCCATCGGGGCGCTTTTTCTGGTAATTGATACCCTGACGTCCAAAGACAAAGGGATTCTCGATTAAGCTTTCAGCGCGGGAATGCCGGCAGGACGCAAAAGCCGTTTTTAGGAAAAGAGCCATGCAAAAATCAGCATCCCGTGTTTTTCCGCGTCTGTCGCTTGTCGCTGCCGCCTTGCTGGCCGCAACAGTGCTGTCGGGCTGCGACGGTGTGAAACGCCAGCTGGGCGTCGGGCGCAACTCACCCGATGAATTCGCCGTTGTCAAACGGGCGCCGCTGACCTTGCCGCCCGAATACAGCCTGCGTCCGCCGTCGGGCGATATTCTGCCGCCTGCATCCGAAGTGACGCAGCAGGCGCGTGGTGTGCTGATGGGCAATACCGCAGGCACCAAAGCGGTGGGCGGCACGGCGGAGCAATCCTTCCTTGCGCAAACGGGCGCTGCGCAGGCAGACCCCGACATCCGCACCGCGATTAACCGCGACAACGGCTACATCGCGCTGCAAAGCCGCACCGTTGCCGACAAGCTGATTTTCTGGGAAGAGGGGAACGAGGCCGATTTGTCCAAGGCTCCCAGCTCCGTCGTTGATGCGAAGGCCGAAGCCGAGCGCCTGCAAAAGAACAAGGCCGAGGGCAAGCCCGCGACCGAGGGCGACGTGCCGGTTATCGAGAAAAAGAAAAGCACCCTCGACCGTATTTTCTAATCTGCTTCTAATCTACCGGATTTTTCTATCTGCTGATGCTTGCGGCTGTGCCGCGTGTCAAAGCGCGGCCAGAATGGCGGCGGCATCCGGCGTTTCCAGCACAATATCCGCGGCCATTTGATTTCGGAACCATGTGACCTGACGCTTGGCGTAATGGCGTGTCGATTGCTGCGCGGCGATGATGGCATCGCTGCGGCTCAGCTTGCCGTCCAGATAGGCGCGCAGCTCCGGATAGCCAAGGGCTTTGTGCAGCGGCCATGCGGCGTCTTTTTGCGGCGGCGGAAAGCTTTCGACCTCTTCCAGCACGCCGTCGTCCATCATTTGCAAAAACCGCGCATTGCAGCGGGTGTAAAGAACGTTGCGCGGCGGCAAAAGCGCAACCTTGATAAAACGCAAATGCGCCGGCGTGCCCGTGGGCGGCAGGGCTTGCCATTCGGCAAGGCTCTTGCCCGTATGCATCAGTACCTCCATCGCGCGTATCAGTCTTTGCGTATTGCCGGGGTGCAGGCGCGCGGCCATCACGGGGTCTTGCGCGGCAAGGCGTTTGTGAAAATTCTCGTTGCCCTCCGCCGCGATTTCGGCGGCCAGCTGTACGCGTAGGTGCGGGGACACTTCGGGCATGGGGCTGATGCCGTCGGTCAGGGTGCGGATATAAAATCCCGTGCCGCCGGCAATCACCGGCAGGCGTCCTTCGCCCTGCGCACGGGCGATTTCGTCCAGTGCCATATCGCGCCAGCGCACCGCGCTGCATATTTCGGACGGGGGTAAAACGCCGTAAAGCCGGTGCGGTGCGGCGGCGGTATCTGCGGCGGGCGGCTGCGCGCTCAGGCGGGCAAGGCCGTTATAAACCTGCATCGAATCCGCATTGATAACGGTGCCGTTAGCGGCCTGCGCCACGGCAAGGGCAAGGCCTGACTTGCCGCTCGCCGTCGGGCCGCCGATGACGACCACGGTTTGCCGCTTTTGTGCATCCGGCATGCGCGCGCTGCTCCCGCTTATTTCAGGCGCAGGGCGATGAAACGGCGGTCTTCCTTGCGCGCGACGAACATCAGCACAGACGTGCGGCCGGCCTTTTTCGCCTCCGCTACTTTTTGCGCGACATTCTCGGGCGATGCGCTGTCTTGCTGGTCAATCTCGACAATCACATCGCCTGCGGCAACGCCGCGCTCGGCTGCGCCGCTGTCTTTGGCCACCTGCGTGACCACAACGCCCGTGGCTGTTTCAGGAATACCGTGCAGCTGGCGTAGCGTATCGCTGATGGGCGCGACGGTCAGACCGATTTCGGGTATTTCCTTGGCGGCAGGGATGGCGGCCGGGGCGGGCGTGCCAGTTTGTGTTTTTTCATCTGCCGCTTTTTCGGTGGTCTCCATCTGGCCAAGTTCGACCGTCAATGTGGTTTCCGCCCCTTCGCGCCAGATGGTCACGGGGACTTTCTTGCCCACTTCGGTTTCCGCCACGATGCGCGGCAGTTTGCGCATGGCGTCGATGTCCTGCCCGTCGAAGGTAAGGATGATGTCACCTTCGCGGATGCCCGCTTTGCCCGCGGGGCTGCCTTCGGTCAGGCTGGAGACCAGCGCGCCGCGCGCCTTGCCCTTGAGCCCGAAGCCTTCGGCGATTTCCGGCGTGACGTCCTGAATGCGCACGCCCAGCCAGCCGCGGCGCGTCTGGCCGTACTTCACCAGCTGTTCGACCACATTGCGCGCAAGGTTCGACGGCACCGAAAAGCCGATACCGACCGAGCCGCCCGTGGGCGAGAAAATCGCCGTGTTCACGCCGACCACATTCCCGTCCATGTTGAACATCGGCCCGCCCGAATTGCCGCGGTTGATGGAGGCGTCGGTCTGGATAAAATCATCATAAGGCCCCGCGTTAATGTCGCGCTGGCGCGCCGAAACAATGCCGGCCGTGACCGTACCGCCAAGGCCGAACGGGTTGCCGATGGCCAGAACCCATGACCCGACCTTTGCCTTGTCGCTGTCGCCCCAGGTGACGGCGGTCAGCTGGCGGCCTTCGGTTTTGACTTGCAGAACGGCCAAGTCGGTTTTTTCGTCAACGCCGACCAGCGTCGCGTCCAGCGACGTGTCGTCATGCAAAATCACGCGGATTTCGTCGGCATCCTTGATGACGTGGTTATTGGTGACCACATATCCTTTTTGCGCATCAATGATAAAGCCGGAGCCGAGCGACGAAACTTTATCCGGCATTTGCTGCGGCAGACGGTCGCGGTATTGTTCGTAGAAATCCTTGAAAAAGTTTTCAAACGGCGAGCCGGGCGGAAACTGCGGCAGCTGCGGCGCGGTTTGCACGACTTTTGATGTGGTCGAGATGTTCACAACAGCCGGCAGCAAACGCTCGGCCAAATCTTCAAAGCTGGGCGGGGCGGCACTTTGTGCGGCGGCGGGGGTGGGCTGCGCGGTCATGACGGGCAGGGCGGCAAGGCCGAAGGCCAGTGTGGAGACGGCGAGCAGGGATACGAAAGAGCGGCGCAAAGCCATGACAACCTCCTTGGGGAAGCGTTTGAATAAAGGCGGTGCGCGGGGGTTTGAACACCCGCCTGCGGCAGCCGCCCTATAATAGGTATGCCTGCCCGCGGCGGAGGTCAAGCTGCACGGGCTAACTATTTGTCAAAAAACATAAATCGGGTTTAGCCCAGACGTATAAACGCAACCAGCAAAAAGCCGAGCATGGCAGATACAAGGCCGAGCATCCGTATCTGGCCGTCGTTCATTTCCGCGATTTTACCCAGCATATCGCGCATGCCGCGCGGAAAGGCCGCATAAAGCGCGCCTTCCAGCAAAAACATCAGGCCAATCGCGGTGAGTATTTCCGTCATCGCGCGGCGGCCCTTGTGTTTTTCCGGATATGAAGGGCGGGCATGTTTTTCTTTCTGGACACCGGCCTGCGCCGGT
>DDBY01000171.1 GCA_002334985.1 Micavibrio sp. UBA2020 | reverse complement strand
GGCCCGATAACCGCGTGCAGGTTGGCTTTGTTTTTGGTGTCGTCGTGAATAAGGGTGGAGGCGATGCCGTAGCCGTCCAGATAGTCCCGCACCCAATGGATAAGTTCCAGATTCGATTTGGTGCTGATGGTGTCAAAACCGACCAGCCGCGCGAGCATTTGCTGGCTGGTAAAGGTGGTTTGCGTCATGGCGGCGGCCCCTTTCGGATAAACGGTTGCAACACTCTAGCACAAACACCTCTTTAACACATTGTTTTTATGCGTCTTTTGCCCCTTTACCACCTCCATAGACTTCACATAACGCAGTTGACATAGAGCGGCAGGGATGCTACAAAGAATCCCATCAAAAAACTTTAAAAAACAAAGCATAAGATTCCCCGCGCCTTGAGGAGCTGTGACACCATGACCGACTTTCGCGATTCCGGCCTGCCGAACAACCCTGAAATGTTCAAGGCCTACCTGACCTATCGCCAGAATATCGAAAACCTGCCCGAAGAAATTCGCGCGGAAGAAGCGCCGCTGAAAGTCGCGCGCGTCATCAGCGAACATACGGCCGACAACAAGCCGGTTATCCTCGCCCTGCTCGGTCTGATGCCGGAAAGCACATGGGGCCTGATGGGCAAACGCTTCGGCGGCGACATTGCCGAAAGTCTGGAGGAAAGCCGCCTGCACGTCGCAACCGGCTATGCCTATTTGCGCGACGCCAGCCCGCTTGTAAAACAAATCACCATGGCCGGCGCCATCAAGGCATTTGAAAAAGTCGAACAGGGCGCCGATGAAATGGCCGAAAGCCTGAGCATCATCCGCATGTCCGGACAGGCGCCGATGAATTTCAAAACGCCGGTGGTTCTTATCACCGATACCTACGCCAAAATCCGCAATGCCTGCGAAGGCACCTCCGGCATGCCGGGGCTGGAAGCCACCTATGCGGAGAAATTCGAGCGCATGAAATACGCGCAGGCCGATATGATTGGCCAGATGGCGGAGCTCGGCATTTTCATCGCCGGCATGCCGCCCGGTGCCGCGCCTGCGGAAATCCGCTACCCGACTTTCGAAGAAAGCGGCCTGATGGATACACCCAAAGTGCGCGCCGCCTATGACGTTTTGACCACCCACACCCGCGTGCGCCCCGAAGATTTCGAAGGCGCGATTTACGCGGCGCAGCTGCTCAGCACCACGTCGCCGACCAAAAACCCGACGGCCATCGCCGCCGCGCTGATTGACATCGGCATCCGCGAAATGAGCCCCTATGACAGCGTCTTTTTGCAAAAGAAACTGGACTGGGACGTGCTGGAGGTTTTGAACACCGCCACCGTCTATCAAATCAGCCACCCGCAGCAAGTGCTGGGCGCGCCGATTGAATTCCGTCAGGTGGCCGTTGCCAACGCCATCGCCGTCATGGACGACGCGCGCGAAGGCGGCAAAGAATTTATGCGCGTGGTCGCGGAAAATCCGGAGTACCCGAAGGGCAACATCCTGCAAAACATGCTGGCACTGAAACGCGTCAGCATCATGTCGCAGCAGCTTTTCGCCCCGGCGCTCGGCCGTACCGACATGCCGGAGCTGGACCGTCTTTTTGCCGACAAGCTGAAAGAGCTGAACCAGTTCATTGACGCAAACATGCCGGAGCAAAAAGCCCCCGCACCGAAACCGAGCGAGCGCAAACCCAAGCCCGACAACGACGGCCCCAAAGCCCCCTGAAACGGCACTGCCCTTTAAGGGTTAGAGTTTCGGCATTTTTGCGCGGTCGAAGGCACAGCTGATAGTGCCGCCGCGAATAGCATCCGGAATATCAAACGTGCGCTTCACGCCCATTTGCAAATCGTCTTCCAGCATATAAAGGCTGCCGCAGACGATGCGCTGGTCTGGCGGGCCGCTGCGGATGGGGCAGAACAGCATTTTCTGCCCTGCCGTATCAAAAACCCCCTGAAACGCCATGGTATCCTGCTGCGCACCGCGGCGGCGCAGCGTCACGTTCACGCGCTGGCTGTCGCGCAGGGTGAATTTCGCTTCGTCAAAATCATACCAGCCGCGGTTGAAACGCGCCGCACCTTTGCCGACCGTGCAGTTCACCGCCCCGCTGCCCGGCTGCGCCGCAGGCACAGCCTGCGCGGCCATGGGGTCGTCCACGACCTGGTAATCCGCCGTACGCGACGGCCATGACGGCATGGGCAGGCCCACGGTTTCGCAGCCCGCGACAAGCAGCATGCATACAAACAGCGGCGCCGCCAAAAGACGCGGCCACCAGAACCCGTGATGAAAAGCGGAAGGTTTCATGTTGTTATTTTCCCCCGGGCTGTATTTTAATAGTATCAAAGTTGCGCTGCCAAGCCCTTATCCGGCAGACAGGCGCAAAAACAGCCTTTCGTAAAAGCAGGATATTTGCGGCGGAAGCCCGCAGAAACCTTGAAAAAACGTCACAGGCAAAAATAAAAACAAAGAAAGACAGAGCGTGTTTTTTAAACGGGCCACACTTTTCACCTGCTTCGGCTTCAAGGTCAAGGCGGACCTCAGCTGGGTATTTCTCTCTCTGCTCATCTACTGGATGCTGGCAACGAATACTTTTCCGCGCCTGATACCCGGACACCATCCGGATGTGTACCAGCTGATGTCGCTCTCCGCACTCGGGCTTTTGATGGTGTCCATCATCGCACACGAAGTCGCGCATGCCGTTATCGCCGAATACTACCAGATGCCGATTGAAAGCATCACGCTGTTCATCTTCGGCGGCGTTGCGGAAATGAAGGGGGAGCCCAGCCATCCCAAGGGCGAATTTTTCATGGCGCTGGCAGGCCCCGCGATGAGCGCGCTGCTCGGCGGTATTTTTTATGGCGCCTATCAGACGTATCTGATTTACATGCCCGCGGGCCCGACGTCGGAGGTTTTGCACTTCCTCGGCCTTCTCAATATCCTTATCGCAGGGTTTAACGTCATCCCCGCCTTTCCGCTGGATGGCGGGCGGGCGCTGCGCGCTGTTATCTGGAAGGTGAAAGGCAATCTTGTGCTGGCGACGCGCATTGCCTCCAGCCTCGGCGCGGTGTTTTCATACGCGCTGCTCGGCTATGCCGTCTGGCTTATTTTGCAATACAACGATGTGATGTCCGGCATGTGGACGGGCATCATGGGGCTTTTTCTGCATGCGGCGGGCGGATACAACGTGCGCCAGACGGAAAACCGCAGCCTGCTGGCATCGGAAACCGTTGCGCGGTTCATGCATAACCGCATCGTTACCGTCACGCCCGACCTGACCATCAACGAAATGGTCGACCAATATGTGTACAAGCACTATCAAAAAGCGTTTCCCGTGCTGGAAAAAGACAAGCTTGTCGGCGTGGTGACGCTGCAGGCGCTGCTATCGCTCGACCGGCACAAATGGCATTGGCTGCATGTCGGCAGCGTGATGGAACGCCCGTCGGCCGACAATACCATCGCCATCGATGCCGGCGCCTATGACGCGCTTGACCTCATGCAATCGCAGGGGCGGGAAATGCTGATGGTTACGGGCGAAGACGCGCGCTTCATGGGCGTCATCAGTTTCCGCGACCTTGCCGCGTTTTTGTCGATTACGATGAAAATTGACCACGACAAACCCGTGACGGAAAGCCGCAAAGCCTAGGTCAGCTTTTTTTGACCACTTTCATGGCCGCGGGGCGTTTCAGGCCGCGTTTGGGCGCGTTGTCATTCGGGTACATTTCTTCGCGCATGCGCTCGACATCCCGCGCCATGCGGTTGAAGGCTTCGAGCAGCTGGCGGTTGACGCGCAGCAGTTCACGCTGTTCATCGCGCAGTGCCTTCACTTCGTCGCGCAGGGATTTTATTTCCCGCTGCGTATCTGTGACACCTTTGGCTGCGGTCTTGGCGTTATCGACAACATCGCGCTTGTCGTAGTAGCTCCACTCGCTCATGGTGCGCCCCCGCCCGCGCCGCGCGCCGGTTTTTGCGCGCGCAAGGCCCGCGGTTTTTGCATGGAGGGTTTCAGGTCTTCGCGCAGACCGCGGATTTCCGCTGTCATCGCCTCCAGCGCGTCGGCGACGCGGTTGAAAGCCTTGGCCGTGCCGGCATCGTTTTTCACCGACTGCTCTTTCAGCAGGCGCAGTAGCTGGTGCGTGACTTCGTCCCCGCTGCGAACGGCTTCGAGAATCCCGCGCACAACCTTGAGGTCTGTACTGTCCATCGGCATGACGAATCTGCTTTCGGGCGGAGGGTGGAAAGGTCTATTTACCTAACATCTGCGCAACAATATGTCAATCAGCGATGTCCATGCAGAACCCCTTGATTTCAAAAAATATTACGCCCGCGTGGGCGCAGACCGCCATGCGGCAACAGCCGCGCAAAGCCAGCCCGCCATCAACGCCACCCCGCCCGACGGCACAAAACCGCGCAGGGCATCTGTCAGGCCAAGGGTACGCAAATAAATGAAACCGGAAAAAACCAGAATGCCGAGTGTGAACAGCGCCCCCGCCGCCAGAAGCGGTACAGACCTGCCGCCCCCGCGCGCCCAGATACCCAGCGCCAAAAGCGCAAGCGCATGCAGCATTTGATATTGCACGGCCATTTGCATGCTGGCGCGCGCGGCGTCATCGGCAAAAATATGGCCGTGGCTGGCATAGGCGCCGAGCGCCACACCCGATGCGCCAAAAAAACCGGCCAGCGTGATAAATATTTTATCCATGCACATCAACTGCGCCAGCGCCTGTCAGGCAGAAACGCTGCGCGTGCTGACGCCGCCATGGGCAGCCGACCACGCGGCAGGTGCGGCGAGGAATTTTTCAACTTCGGCCAGCACCTCCGGCTTAAAGCTGCCGCGGCGGCGCGCTTCGGCCAAAACGTCGTGCCATGTGCAAAGCGCGTGCAGCGACAAACCCGCATCGCCCAGAATTTTCGCGCTTTCGGGATAGATGCCGTAGAAAAAGACGGAAAAAACATCGGTCACGACCGCGCCCGCTTCGCGCAGGGCGTCGGCGAAGGAAACCTTGCTGGCACCATCGGTCGCGAGGTCTTCGACCAAAAGCACGCGCGCGCCTTCGGGGAATTGCCCCTCGATACGCGCGTTGCGGCCGAAGCTTTTGGGTTTTTTGCGTACATACAGCATCGGCTTGCCCAGCGTTTCCGATAGCCATGCGGCGTAGGAAATACCCGCCGTCTCACCGCCAGCGATGTAATCAATCGCCGCCACGTCGAGCGCCGATGACAGCTGCGCCGCGCCCAGCGCGATGATTTCGCGCCGCGCATCCAGAAACGAAATCACCTTGCGGCAATCGATATAGACGGGGCTCGCCCAGCCGGAGGTAAAGATATAAGGCGTATCCGCATTGAAATGCACAGCGCCGATATCCAGCAAAAGCGATGCGACCCGTGCGGCGGCGGCATCACGGTCGAAAGAAGAGGACGTCATGGCAAGCTCCCTGTATGCGGAAAAGACGAGAGTTAGTCGAAAAGACTATGCCCGCGGCGGCGCGGCGGCGCAAAAATCCAGAAGTTACGCAGCAAAAGCCCTACGCTGAAAAAAACAATTTCAACACCCAGGCAGCCGCCCAGCGCGAAGAGGAAGAAATATTCCCCCCGGCCTTCGGGCGACATGTCGCTGTAGATATAGGCGCAAAGGCCGAGGCAGAACATCACGCACATGCCCACAACCGTCCAGTTGAAGGCCTTGAGCAGGCGCTCGTTCACATAGCGCGGCTGAAAGCTGAAAAAGCACCAAAGCACCACAAGGCCGACAATGCCCAGCAAAAAGATGAACGTGCCTATCATGCGCTATGCCTCCCGTGCGAAGCGCCTGCGGCCATCGGCGTGCAGGCGACTTTAATCTTCTGTCTGTTCTAGCTGTTTTGGCCGCAAGTGGCAACCGCCCGCAAAGGCGGGCGCGGGGCAGCCCCGCCCCAAGACGTGCCTTGGGCCTTGCCTTAGGCGACCTGCGATTCCACGAATTGCAGGGCGTGCATGCCATCCAGCACTTTCCGGAAACGGCGCTGCATATCAGGCGTCGTTTGCACGAATTCGGCGGCGATGCGCTTTTTCATCGCGCGCACGACACGGCCGTTTTGGCGGATAGTGATGGTTTCATGCGGCAGGCGGAAGCGGATATTCATATCGATATCCTGTCCGGCTTCGGGCATGTTGTCGGCATCAAAGCAAAGGCCGCCCATGCTCCAGTCCCGCAGGCTATAGGCACGGCCGTTGATTTCAACTTCCGCTTCCACGCCTGATTCCCGGATATCATGCCGGACGTGCCGGCGGCGCCATTCGGACGCCCCGTTCAGGGAGCCGTCACCAAGGCCGAGTATGTTCAGGAGACGATCAATCATCGGGCTCCTCCTTCCTCTTCATGTTTCATTTTTTAGGCCGCAAGGGCAGAAAGTCAAGTTTTTCAATACCATAATCTTGAACGGCCGTTAAAAACGCACAATGTTTTATAATTATGGAATTGTTTGCTGTCAAGCCCCTTCAGTTTTGCCATATTTTTGACGACGCAAGATGGCTTTTCCTTGACTCAAAGCAAGGCTTTCTCTTATAAAAACCCACTTAAAGCAGCTCTTTCGGGGGCTGCGGCGGTAAGCTGGCTCGTATTTGGCTGCCTCGCCTACTGCTGAACGTTTAATCGAAAGGAAAAGAAAATGCCAAAGATGAAGACCCACTCGGGCGCCAAAAAGCGTTTCAGTGTGACCCGCCGCGGTAAAGTACAAGCCCGCGCCGCACACAAGCGCCACCGCCTTGTCAGCAAATCCAAGAAAATGAAACGCGACAGCCGTGCCACCCTGATTATGGCGGACATGGACGCGAAAATCATTCTCGACAACTTCCTGCCCTATGAGCGCAGCAAAAAGCGCAAGACGCGCCAACAGCTGAAAAAGCAAATGCAGCTCAATGCCAAAAATAAAGCGAAGAAGGAGGCTGCATAATGGCTCGCGTTAAAGGTGGTACATCCTCTATCAATCGTCACAAAAAAGTCCTGCGTCTGGCCAAAGGCTATCGCGGCCGCAGCAGCAAATGCTTCCGCATGGCGCTGCAACGCCTCGAAAAGGCTCTGCAATACGCATACCGCGACCGCCGCGCCAAGAAAGCGGAATTCCGCGGTCTGTGGATTCAGCGTATCAACGCCGG
>DDBY01000079.1 GCA_002334985.1 Micavibrio sp. UBA2020 | reverse complement strand
CATGGCGGCGCCTTGCTGCAGCACCTGAAGGAGCACCAGCTGCATGGCGACGTGCGCTCTGATGACCGCATCTTCTACTTCACCCCCTGCGGCTGGATGATGTGGAACTGGCTGGTCTCCGCCCTTGCATCCGAAGCGACGCTGATGCTTTATGACGGCTCCCCGTTTTATCCCGACGGCTACACGCTGTTTGACTATGCAGGGGCTTATGGCTGCACGCTGTTTGGCACTTCGGCAAAATATATCGATGCGCTGCGTACAGGCGGCGTCAATGTTGCTGCGCGCGACAACCTGAAAACGGTGCGCCTGATGACCTCCACCGGCTCCCCGCTTTCGCATGAAGGGTTTGACTATGTCTATGACGCCATCTTCCCCCATGCGCAGCTGGCGTCTATTTCCGGCGGCACAGACATTGTTTCGTGTTTTGTACTGGGCAATCCGCTGTCGCCGGTTTTCCGCGGCGAAATTCAGGGCGCGGGGCTGGGCATGGCCGTCGATGTGTTTGACGATGCCGCGCAGCCGATGAAAAGCGGCAAGGGCGAACTGGTCTGCAAAGCGCCGTTCCCCTGCATGCCCGTCGGTTTCTGGAACGACCCCAGCGGCGAGAAATACGAAGGCGCCTATTTCACCCGTTTCCCCGGCATCTGGTGCCATGGTGACTGGTGTGAATGGACGGCGCATCGCGGGCTGATTATCCATGGACGTTCGGATGCAACCCTGAACCCGGGCGGCGTGCGCATTGGCACGGCGGAAATTTACCGTGTGGTTGAGCAAATCCCGGGCATCCGCGAAAGTATCGTGGTCGGTCAGGATTGGGACGGTGATGTGCGCGTGGTGCTGTTCGTCGTGCTGAAAGACGGTGCGGTGCTGGATGAGGCCTTGCAGACCCGCATCAAAAAAGCGGTACGCGAACAGGCGTCGCCGCGCCATGTGCCGGCGAAAATTATCGCGGTTGCGGATATTCCGCGCACCAAAAGCGGCAAGATTACCGAATTGGCCGTGCGCGATGTTATCCATGGCCGCGCGATTAAAAACGTGGAGGCGCTTGCAAACCCCGAAGCGCTGGAACTTTATAAAAATCTGAAAGAGCTTGCTACATGACCATGACCCGCGGATTTTTCGGCATCGGCGTCGAAGGAATATCGAAGCCGATGAACGTCGGCAATTTGCTGCGCTCGGCACATTCGTTTGGTGCCAGCTTCTTTTTTACCGTTGACCCCGAGGTTGATGTGTTCGGCATGCGCGGATCCGACACGTCGGATGCTTTCGGTCATTTGCCGTTTTATAATTTCACATCGGTCGAAGACATGGTGCTGCCCGCCAATACCCAGATGGTGGCGGTGGAGCTGATTGACGGCGCGGTCGAACTGCCGAGTTTCCGCCACCCGACGCGCGCGGTCTATGTGCTTGGGCGTGAAATGGGGAATGTGTCGGACAAAATGCTCGCGCGCTGCGACCATGCCATCAAAATCCCCATGAAATTCTGCGTCAACGTCGGCGTTGCCGGGGCGATTGTGATGTACGACCGTCTTCTCAGCATGGGACGTTTCGCGCCACGCCCCGTCGCCGCGGGCGGCCCGCGCGAATTCAAGCCGCAAGGGCTGAAAGACTCGCACATCGTCGTACCCTGATACCGTGCAGAGGCACTGCACGGCGCATGTCTTGTGCGCCGCGGCATGCGCGCGGCGTATTCTTTAATTTCTAAAAATATCCATCGCCGTGAAACTTTCGGTTAAAAACTTTTCATGCGCGTCATGTTGCAGTGCAAGTTTGTTGCAAAGACATTGTCGATGTGCGAAAGCGGGATTAATTCACTGTTATCGTCAACGAACAGAGTCGAGCAAAAGGGAGTCCGCAGATGTCCGTTTTCAGCCACAAAGAATTCGACCAGCACGAACAGGTTTCTTTTTTCCAATGTCCGCAGACGGGTTTGCGCGCGATTATCGCTGTGCATAACACGCATCTGGGTCCCGCACTCGGCGGTTGCCGCATGTGGGCGTATGAGAATGACGAGCAGGCGCTGAACGACGTCCTGCGCCTGTCGCGCGGCATGACCTATAAATCGGCCATTACCGGCCTGCCCCTCGGCGGCGGTAAATCCGTTATCATCGGCGACAGCCGCAAAATCAAAACGCCCGAGCTGATGAAAGCCATGGGCCGCGCCGTCGATACCTTCGCCGGCCGCTACATCATTGCCGAAGACGTCGGCACGACGGTTGAGGATATGAAGAACATTCATGCCTCCACCGAACATGTCGTCGGTATTCCGATGGAAGACGGCACGCATGGCGGCGGCGACCCGTCGCCCACGACGGCGCTGGGTGTTTATACCGGCCTCAAGGCTGCGGCGCGTCTGCGCCTTGGCAAGGACAACCTGCAAGGCGTGAAAGTCGCTGTGCAAGGTCTTGGCAACGTCGGCTATAACCTTTGCAAACTTCTGGCGGCTGACGGCGCAGTTCTCAGCGTAACAGACGTTCAGGTCGAAAAGCTGGACATGGCGAAAAAAGAATTCGGCGCGGCCGTTGTCGGTCTCAATGAAATCTACGACGTTGATGCCGATATTT
Organism: Micavibrio sp. UBA2020; assembly: GCA_002334985.1. GTDB lineage: Bacteria > Pseudomonadota > Alphaproteobacteria > Micavibrionales > UBA2020 > UBA2020. Next base: position 2,590 of record DDBY01000079.1, on the reverse strand, counting down.
TCGCGCCCTGTGCACTCGGCGCTATCATCAACGACGAAACCCTGCCGCGCCTGAAAGCGAAGGTTGTGGCGGGTGCGTCCAATAACCAGCTGGCCGAAGCGCGTCATGGCGATGTGCTGCGCGGTATGAACGTGCTTTATGCGCCCGACTACGTTATCAACGCGGGCGGTATCATCACGGTTTACTACGAATTCCTCGCGCGCAAGACGGGCGCGGCCTATGACCGCCAGCAGGTGCTGGACCATGTGGCCAAAATCGCCGATACGGTCGAGCTGGTCACCAAGCGCGCGCAGCAGGAGAATATCTCCACCGCGAAAGCGGCTGACTGCATCGCGGAGCAGCGCTTCAAAGGCCAGAAGGCCTGCAAAGCGGCATGAACCGATAAATAACACGTTGTAACATCAGGCGTGAAAACACCCGCCCCGTCAAACGGGCGGGTGTTTGTTTTTCGTGTTAAGCCTTTCGAAACAACCTATGGTTGATAATAATATAGTAACAACCTTGGATTGTTTCGTGACAGATGGAAAACCCACAACCGCGCCCGCGCCGGAGGGTAAAAACACCGCCGCACCCGCGCCGGACATACAGCTGCATGCGCAAAAACTAGAAGCGCTCGGCCAGCTGGCGGGCGGCATTGCGCATGACTTCAACAACATCCTTTCGATTATCGAGGGGCATACAGAACTAGCACTCAAGCAGCTCGAGGCCGGCACGTTGACGCCGGAGCAACTGGAGCGTATCCGCGCCGCAACCGCGCGCGGTGCGGGTCTGACGCGTCAGCTGCTGGCTTTCGGCCGCCAGAAAATCGGCGTGCTGGAGCGTATGGATATGTGCAAGGCGCTGTCTAACATCCGGCTTTTGCTTCAGCCGCTTTTCGGTGCGTCGGTGCGCGTTGACCTCTCCCTGCCTGCGCGGCCTGTGTGGGTGGAGGCGGGCGAAGACCATCTGTCGCAAATCGTTTTGAACCTTGCGCTTAACGCGCGCGATGCGCTGCCTGCGGGCGGTGAAGTGCTGGTCTCCTGCATGGAATGCGGTGCGGGGGCGCTGCCCGAAGCTTTGCGCAGCCGTGCAGATGGCCGCAGTTATGTGCGCCTCAGCGTTACCGACAACGGCTGCGGCATATCGCCCGCCGTGCTGCCGCATGTGTTCGAGCCTTTCTATTCCACCAAAGAGCGCGGGCGCGGCACGGGCATGGGGCTTGCCGTTGTGTATGGTATCGTGCAGCAGCTGGGCGGCGTTATCGATTTACGCTCCCGCGTGGGGGAGGGGACGGCGGCGCATGTCTATCTGCCCCTTGCCGCGGCGGAAGATACCGTGCAACCGCTTGCCGAAAGCTGGGCGCGCGAGGCCGGCGCACTGCGCGGCCGCACCGTCCTGCTGGCGGAGGACGAGCCGGAGCTGCAAGACATCCTCGCCCTTATGCTGGAGGGGCTGGAGATGAAAGTCCTGCGCGCCGGTAACGGTAACGAAGCCTTCGCGCTACAGCAGGAATTTATGGGTGAAATTGATTTCCTGCTGACCGATGTGGTGATGCCGGAAATGGACGGTATCGCGCTTGCCGAAATTTTTGCGCAGCGCAGGCCGCAAACGAACGTTGTTTATATGAGCGGTTATCCGTTTTTGAATGCGGAGCGGGGGCTGCGCGTGCCGGATACGGCGGCGTTTATCAGCAAACCCCTGCAGGAAGACAGTGTGCGGCAAGTGCTGGAGCGGGCGCTCGCGCGCCGCCAGATGCGCGAGACGCAAGAGGGCGACGATAAAAAGGATTCTGACCAATAAGAGGCGCGCAGGGGCATAAAACTATTGCCTTATCCGTCTGCTTCCGCTTTTATATCAGGGGTTTAGTCTTTAAACACTCTGGCAATAAAGTAGTCGCGTGGTCAAACTCAGGGAAACGGACGTTCTGGTTATCGGCGGCGGCGTCAATGGCGCCGGTATCGCGCGCGACCTTGCGGGCCGCGGGCTTAGTGTTGTTCTTTGCGAAAAAGACGATTTGGCCTCCGCCACCTCTGCTGCCAGCACCAAGCTGATACACGGCGGGCTGCGCTATCTGGAATATTACGAATTCGGTCTTGTGCGCGATGCGCTCAAGGAACGCGAAGTGCTTCTGCGCGCCGCGCCGCATATCATCTGGCCGCTGACTTTTGTTTTGCCGCATCATGCGAAGCTGCGGCCATGGTGGCTGATACGCCTCGGTCTTTTTCTTTACGACCACATCGGCGGGCGGCGCACGCTGCCGTCCTCCAAAGGGCTTGACCTTGCAGGCACGCGTTTCGGCCAGCCGCTGAAAAATACTTTCAAACGCGGCTTCAGCTATTCCGACTGCTGGGTAGAAGATACGCGGCTTGTCGTGCTGGCCGCGCTGGATGCGGCGGAGCGCGGGGCGACAATTTTGACGCGCACGGAATGTACGCATCTGGCCAAACGTGACAAACACGACGGCTGGACGGCGACGCTGCATGACCATGTGAGCGAGGAAAACTATAAAATTCACGCCAAAATGGTGGTGAATGCGGCGGGGCCATGGGTGACCAAGGCGCTGGATATCGTCGGCCACGGCGGCGATACGGTGGTGCAGAAATATAAAATC
>DDBY01000206.1 GCA_002334985.1 Micavibrio sp. UBA2020 | reverse complement strand
TCCTTGATGCTGTCGAATTTTTGCGAAAACAGCTTGGCATCGCAATCGCCCGTCAGCAAAACCTGCACAAGGCGAGAAACGTCGGATGCCAGCTCCGGCTGTTTTTCGTAGCGGGTCGCGACGATATTCGCCACATCCGCCGCAAAATCACGCAAGGAGCGGGCGGCGCCCGTTTGCGGGTCTTTGCCAAAATCCACATCCATGAATTTGCCGCCGTGGTTGACAACAGCCTCGCGCGCGGATTTATAAAGCGGCGCGTCTTCAACCGGATTGCCCGTGAAGCCGTAATCTTTCAAAAGCGCATCAAACGCCTTCGCCTGCGGCCCTGCGGGAACGATAGCGGCGGAGAGCAATGCAGCCATCACCGGCTGGTCGATGCCGCTGTCGGCGCCGCGCACTTCCATACGCTTGCCAACCACATTGCCCGTGTCGTCACGCAGGTTGCAGATTTTGATGTCGTTATAAAGAAAGGTTTCCGCCAGTTCGTAATTCGACTGGGTGTTCAGCCCCGCCGCTGCCAGACCTGCGAAGGTAATCGGTTTTGCCTTGCTGGCCGGAAACAGGTTGCCGTCCTTGTCATAGGCGAAGTGCATGGGGGCGTCGAAAACCTCGCGGATGTGGTTTTCAATGAATTCTTTGCCGTTCGTCGCCTTCAGGAAGGCTTCGGAAAGCCCGCCCGCGCGGCCATAACCCTGATAGTATTTCGCGCGCGGCAGGGTGCCAAGCTTTTCATCTTCGTTCACGACATAGCCGCTGAGGCTGTTGCAGGCCGCCATCAAAAGCGGCGTCAGCGCATAGGCGCGGCGCGCCATGTCGAACATCTCGTTTTCATCTTTTGGGCTGAAGCTGACCTGCACGGCGGAGGTCAAAAGCGGCAGGCGCAGGGTATCGGGCGGAAAAATATCTTTCATCGCGCCGATGCTGACCTGCAGGCGCGGGCGCGACACGATTTTATCCAGCGCGTCCTGTTCGGTCGTTGTCGGTACAATCGAAAACGGTACGCGGGTGAAGCCTGTATCTTCGGCAGATTTGGTGAAGGTCGCCAGCTCTTCGCGCAGCACGCTTATCAGGCGCGACACGGCCGGGGCATCGGGCGTGGTTGCGGGGCTCGCGTATTCCAAAACGCCTGCGGGCTCCAGCTGCGCATCAAAACCTTTTTTGCGGAGCGCCGCCTGCAGCTTTTCCATTTCTGCGGCGGTCGGCACTTCGGGTTTACCGCGGCGGGCATCGATAAGGGGCATTTCTACTTCCACGCCCATCTTGCCGGTAAATGCGGCGGGCGGCGGCGCATAGAGCGCGCGCGCATCGTCGATGCTGGCAATCAGGCGGGTCTTGTTGGTCTGCACGTCGGTCATGGTTGAAAAACCCTTTTATAAATTGTCTTCGCCTGCCCTGCTCTGGCGGCGGTGTGTGATATCGGTATCTGAAGGGGACGCAGGCGCGAAACCTGCCAAAACGGAATGAACTGGCTTAATGCCAGTGATGGTGCAGATGGGCGCGGCCGAAGCCTGCGATGGAAATAAATGCCGTTTTCATGCCTTGTATAATGGCCGATTCACGATGATTCTGTCAATAAAATATTCTTGCGATGCAAAAAAAATCGCCCTTTTCACGGGGAAAAGGGCGGCTCTTTGGAGAAAACAGACAAAATCAGGGACGCATACCCGCCCCCGCACGCAGGGAAGGCTGCTGCGGGCGCGGCGTTTGTTGCAGCGATGCCGCGACCTCGCCGAGGTTTTGGAACTGCGCGGCGAAGACCTTCGCATCGCAGGCGCCGGTCAGCAGTACATCGGCCAGCGTCGAAACATCCGCCGCCAATGCCTTGTCTTTTGCGTAGTGGTTCACGACCAGCCCCGCCACATCGGCTGCGAATTCACGCAAGGAGCGCGCAGCGCCCGTTTGCGGGTCTTTGCCGAAAGCAACATCCATGAATTTGCCACCATGGTTGACCGCCGCATCGCGCCCCGCCTGCAACAGCGCTGCGTCTTCCTTGGGCACGCCGGTGAAGCCGTATTCTTTCAAAAGCGCATCGAACTTGCGCCCCGTCTCGCCATCCGGCACCAGTGCGGCGGTGAGCAAAAGCGCGCTCACAGGCTGGTGCATGCCGCTGTCTGCGGCGCGCACTTCAAGGCGTTTGCCTACCACATTGCCATCACCATCACGCAGGTTGCAGATTTTGATGTCGTTGTAGAGGAACGTCTCGGCCAGCTCAAAATTCGACTGGGTGTTGAGCCCGCGGTCCATCAGCTTGCGGAACGTCAGCACATCGTCTTTTTGCGAACGTATAAGCGCGCCATCGTGGTCGTAGGCGAAGAACATCGGCGCATCGAAAACAGCCTCGATATGACGCTTCACGAATTCCGCCGGATTGGCGGCCTTCAGAAACGCGGGCGAGATACCGCCGGATGTGCCGTACATTTCGTAGTATTTTCCGCGCGGATGATGCGTCAGGCGCTCTTCGTTGTTTTCGACATAGCCCGCGCTGCTGTTCATGGCCGCCACCAGTAGCGGCGTCAGCGCATAGCCGCGGTGCGCCATGCGGAACATTTCGTCGCTGTCCTTGGGGCTGAAACTGGTCTGCACGCCCGTGGTCAAAAGCGGAATACGGTTCAGGTGTGGGTTGAGCGCGGTTTCGATGACGTTCAGCGACGCCTCCAGACGCTCGCGCGGGACGCGGTTATCCAGCGCCTGCTCCACCGTCGTCGTCGGCAAAATGCTGTAGGGCGCGCGGGTGAAACCGCGTGATGCCGCTTCGTCTTCAAACGCCTGCAAATCTGCCTTCACGCGCGCAACCAGCGGCGCAAGATTATCCAGCGCGGCGGCGGGGCTGGCGTATTCCAAAACGCCTGCGGCTTCCAGCTGTGCATCATGTCCGGCGGCTTTCAGCGCCGCATGCATGGCCAGCATGTCATTCGCGGCCGGAATTTCCGGCGTCTTTTCGCCCGCGCGGTAAAGCGCCATTTCAACTTCCAGCCCCGTTTTGCCAGTGAAGCTTTGCGGCGGCGGCTGGAACAGCGGAAGGGCGTCTTCGATGCTGGTGATACGGGCGGCTTTGTTTTTGACGACGTCGGTCATGATATCTGTATTCCTTGTGGCCTTGTTTGACGGCCTTTACCTAAAGGGTTCACCTTCGGGGCGTTTACGGTAGAACTGTAGTGAGGGGGGCAGCGCAATGGCTGTAAAAATGACGATGGCGACTAGGCGCCAAAATAAGCGTAGCTAAAAAAGAAAACAGCGATGTGTTTTGCGTTCGTCATGATGGAATGACAATAATCCGCGCGCGTTGATTCTGTCAAGCGCCGTGTATGAAAAACCTGAAAAGTCGATATTTTTAAATACCTTACATGATGCCGCAGTGCATCAGGGCATGAACTGCTCTTTAATCATCCGCTCGTCCAGATTCATTTCGGGGTCGAATAAAAGGTTGATGGAAACGTCGTGGTCTTTCCAGACCTCCACCTTTTCGACATCGCGGATTTCGGTGAAGTCGGCCACCGCGCTTACGGGGCGGTTTTCAGGCTCCTGCACGGTAAAGGTCAGGCGGCTTTTCTGCGGCAAAAGCGCGCCGCGCCAGCGCCGCGGACGGAAAGCGGATATGGGCGTCAGCGCCAGTATCCCCGCCTCCAGCGGAATAATCGGCCCGTGAGCGGAGAGGTTATAGGCGGTCGAGCCTGCGGGCGTTGCCACAATCACACCGTCGCAAATCAGTTCGTTCAAACGCAGGATGCCGTCGATGTGGATGCTCAGCTTGGCCGCCTGACGCGTTTCGCGCAGAAGCGACACTTCGTTGATGGCGAGCGCTTCCTGATACCCGCCGCCCAGCGTCGTCACCGACATACGCAGCGGTTTCAGCGTTACTGTTTGCGCGCTTTTGAGACGCTCCAAAAGGCCGTCGGCGCGGTATTCGTTCAGCAAGAACCCGACAGAACCGCGGTTCATGCCGAATACAGGCTTGCCGTTTTGAATGCTGTCATGCAGCGCGCGCAGCATGGAGCCGTCACCGCCGAGCGCCACGCAAATATCTGCGTCAGCCGCCGGATGGTCGCCGTAGCGCTCCGTCAACTCTTTCAGCGCGGCCTGCGCGCCCTTGGTATCTGCGGCGGAAAAATGGATTTTCATCAGCCGGCCTTTGCCGCAGGGGTATCCAGCTTTTCAACCGCTGCGCACAAATCCTGCACCACGGCCTTGACCAGCGCGGCGTCGTCCCCCTCCGCCATCACACGCACCAGAGGTTCGGTGCCGGATTTGCGGATAAGAATACGCCCGCTGTCGCCCAGCTTGCCCTCCGCTGCGCGGATGGCTTCGCGCATCGATGCGGCATCCAGCGCCACGGGGCTTTGGGTACGCACGTTTTGCAGCAGCTGCGGCACGGGCGCGAAAACGCGGCAAATCTCGCTGACAGCGCGGCCGCTGGTGCGGATAACCGCCAGTACCTGCAGCGCGGCAATCAACCCGTCGCCCGTGGTCGAATAATCACCCAGAATGATATGGCCGGATTGTTCTCCGCCGATGTTGCAGCCGCTCTGGCGCATGTGGTCAACGACGTAGCGGTCGCCGACGGGCGTGCGGAACAGTTGCAGCCCCTTGGATTTCAAATGGCGTTCAAGGCCGAGGTTCGACATCACCGTTGCCGTCACGCCGCCGCCTTCCAGCTCGCCGCGCGCGTGCATGGCGCTGGCAATCAGCGCCATAATCTGGTCACCATCGACAACGTGGCCGTGTTCGTCGCACAAAATCAGGCGGTCGGCGTCGCCATCCAGCGCGATACCCAGATGCGCGCCATGTTTCACCACATGTTCACACAAAAGGTCGGGCGCAGTCGCGCCGCAATGTTTGTTGATATTCGTGCCGTCGGGCGTGATGGCGATGGGCACGACATCCGCACCGAGTTCATAGAGAATGCGCGGCGCGACTTTATACGCAGCGCCGTTCGCGCAATCGACCACGATTTTAAGACCGTCGAGGCGCAAGCCCTTGGGAAAAGTATTCTTGACGTATTCGATATAACGCCCGCTGGCATCTTCAAGACGCGCGGCGCGGCCGAGCTGCGGGGCGGGCACAAGGCGCGTGGACAAATCAGTCGCCAGCAGCGCTTCAATCTCCGCCTCGGTTTCGTCGGTCAGTTTGTAGCCATCCGCGCCGAATAATTTAATACCGTTGTCTTCATACAGGTTATGCGACGCCGAAATCACCACACCAAGGTCCGCACGCAGGGAGCGCGTCAGCATCGCCACCGCCGGCGTCGGCATCGGCCCGACCAGAACGACATCAAGCCCCATGGAAATGAAGCCTGCCTGCATCGCCGGCTCCAGCATATAACCCGACAGG
>DDBY01000015.1:1540-2973 GCA_002334985.1 Micavibrio sp. UBA2020 | reverse complement strand
TTTCAGCTCCGGCGGCAGCATGTCTGCTGTAATCGGCTGCCCCGGCTGGGCCGGCGCCATAATCAGCAGCCATTCAATGGCGTTGCGCAGCTGGCGCACGTTACCCGGCCAGTCGTATGCCTGCATCAAAGCCATAGCATCGTCGGAAAAGAAACGCGGCTGCACATTCGCCGTGCGTGCCGACAAATCCATAAAAAACCGCGCCAGTACCGGAATATCCTCCAGACGCTCGCGCAGCGCCGGCATGTGAATGGGCACGACATTCAGGCGATAGAACAAATCCTGACGGAATTTTCCGGCCAGCATACGCTCCTGCAAATCCTGATTGGTGGAGGCGACAATGCGGATATCAACTTCAATTTTTTCACTGCCGCCAATGCGCGTGAAATGCTGGTCTTGCAGCACGCGTACAATTTTGGCCTGTGTTTCAAGAGGCATGTCGGCGACTTCATCCAGAAGCAAGGTGCCGCCGTTCGCCATTTCCAGCACGCCCGCCTTGCGGCCCTGCGCGCCTTCGGTGCCAAAAAGCTCGGCCTCGATACGCTCCGGCGACAAAATCGCGCAGTTGAGCGCGATATAGCTTTTATCCGCGCGTTTGGAATAACGGTGCAGCATGCGCGCCGCCACGTCTTTACCCGTGCCCGCCTCGCCCGTAATCAGAATGCGGCTGTTGGTCGGTGCGACGCGTTCGATATTCTGGCGCAGCTGATGCACGGCCTGCGATGTACCGTGCAGTTCCGATACGCTGCCCAGTGCCTTGAGCTTCAATTCCTGATTTTCACGCTTCAGCCGCGCCGCTTCCAACCCGCGCTGCGTCAGCACCAGAAGCTTGTCAGTCTGGAACGGCTTTTCAATGAAATCGTACGCGCCCATCTGGATGGCCGACACGGCGGTTTCGATGTTGCCATGACCGCTTATCATGATGACGGAAGTATCCGGATGGCTTTTGCTCAGTTTTTTGAGCAGCTGCATGCCATCAAGCTCGCTGTTTTCCAGCCAGATATCGAGGATGACGAGGTCGGGCGCCTTTTCGGCAATCATCTGCTCCGCGCTTTGCGAGTCTGCGGCGCTGCGCGTTTCATAGCCCTCGTCCTCCAGAATTCCCTGGATAAGGCTGCGGATATCGGCCTGATCATCGACAATCAGGATATCGGATATGTTATTGGTTTGCATGGTTATGCTTTATCCCCTGCTGAAACATCCCTTGGAAAGACTATAACAGCTTTTGCGCCGGATTTAACGCCTTCGTCGATATAGTCGTCAATCTCGATGCTGCCATCGTGATCTTCCATAATTTTCTTAACAATCGCAAGCCCCAAACCGGAGCCCTTCTTTTTCGTGGTCACATAAGGCTCAAGCAGCTGCGCCCGCACCTTTTCCGGCAAGCCAAGGCCGTTATCGCGCACCGTGATAATCACGTTTTCGCCCTTGGC
>DDBY01000015.1:0-1187 GCA_002334985.1 Micavibrio sp. UBA2020 | reverse complement strand
TTGTTCAAAACCTGCGTCAGCTGCGAGCGGTCGCAATTCGCGGGCAGAACATCCTGCGCGGCTGTAAAGCTGAAATGAATATCCGGATAGGCCTGCTGCTGCAAAACCATCGCATCGCGGCAAAGTTCCGTGACATTTTCGCGCTTTTTGACAGAAACCGGCATGCGGGCATAGGCCGAAAATTCCCCCACCATGTGGCCTATATCCGCCACCTGACGGATAATCGTATCGGTGCATTTGGAGAAGGTTTCAGGGTCTTCCTTAATCTGCGGCAGGTATTTGCGGCGTAAACGCTCCGCCGACAGCTGGATAGGCGTCAGCGGGTTTTTGATTTCATGCGCAATGCGCCGCGCCACATCCGCCCAGGCGGCATTGCGCTGCGCGGATACAAGCGCGGAAATATCGTCCAGCGTCGCGACGGCGCCATTGCCGCCCTGCTCCGCCGTGATACGCAGCAAAACGGTGCGGCGCGGGCCGCTGCCGGCTGCGTATTCCAGCTGGATTTGCACCGGTTTGTCGTTTTCGCTATCGCGCGCGCGGGCGAAAACATCTTCCGCCTCTGGTATCAAATCAGCAAGGCGGCGGCCATGCAGAATTTCATCGTCATCATTCGACGCCCCCACCAAAAGCTCCGCCGCCCTGAAATTCGCCAGCGTGATATGCCCCAGGCGGTCAAGGCCGATAATGCCGGAAGATGCGCTGGCCAGTACCGCCTCGGTAAAACGCCGGCGTTCATCGAGCATACGGTTGGCGGTCAAAAGCTCTTTTTGCTGGCTTTGCAGCTGGCTGGTCATGCGGTTAAATTCGCGGCCAAGGATGATGATTTCGTCGTCCTGTTCGCTCGGCGCTGCTGACACTCCCGCTACGCGCGCGGCCAAATCGCCGCCGCGCACTTTTTCCGCCGCCGTAATCAGCGCACGGATAGGAGTGACAAGCTGTTCAGAAAACATAAGCCCGAACCATACCGCCGCCAGCAAAAGCAGCAGCGAAATCGCGGCAAACATCGCCGTCATGGCAATTTGCACGCGCGATTTGCGGCCATCCAGCGTTGTATATTCCTTCACGGCGCGTTCCGCCGTTGCCATGTGCTGTAAAACGCTGCCATCGACCAGACGCCCCACATACAAATAGGCATCGAAAAAGCGGTCAAGCTTGACCAGCGCACGGATACGGTCGCGGCTGTCGCC
>DDBY01000083.1 GCA_002334985.1 Micavibrio sp. UBA2020 | reverse complement strand
CTTTCCGAAGCGCGTATCCTGATTTCCAACGACGACAGCATCCATGCCGACGGTATCAAGGTGATGGAACAAATCGTCAGCTCCATCACGCCGCACGTCTGGGTGGTCGCGCCGGAAACGCAGATGTCGGCGGCGGGGCATTCGCTTACTATCCACATGCCGCTGCGTCTGAAAGAGTATGACAAGCGCCATTATTCCGTATCCGGCACGCCGACGGATTCCGTGCTTTTGGGCGTGCAGCAGGTGATGAAAGATTTCCGCCCGCATCTGGTGCTGACGGGTATCAACCACGGCCAGAACACGGCAGATGACGTAACCTATTCCGGCACCATCGCCGCCGCGATTGAAGCGACGCTGATGCATATCCCCGCCATCGCCTGCAGTCAGGATTACGACGAACACGGCGGCAAGCCCGACTGGTCGATTGCGCGCGAATACCTGCCGCGTATTCTTGAAAAATTCGCGGGCAAAACGCTCGACCCCTATAGCCTTCTCAGCGTGAACTTCCCGCGTAAAGTGCAGGGCGTCATTCCGCAAATCCGCGCCGTGCGCCAAGGGCATTACAGCATGGAGAAGCAGGAAATGGACCGCCTGACCGACCCGCGCGGCCGCCCGTATTTCTGGATTGGCCCGCCGCCGCCGCGCGACGACCATGACGAAGGGAACGACATCGGCGCGCTCAAGGCCGGACATGTCACCATCACGCCGTTTTCTCTGAATTTGACGCATCACGAAGCGCTTCAGGATTTGCAGGGGATGTTCGAGTGACCGTTATTGCGCGCAAAATCCGTCTGATTATGAAGCTGCGTAAATGCGGCATCACCGATACCGGCGTTCTCGCCGCCATCGAGCGCGTGCCGCGCGAGATTTTTATCCCGACGCAGTTCCACGACCAGGCTTATGAAGATACCGCGCTGCCCATCGGCCGCGGGCAGACCATCAGCCAGCCGCTGGTTGTGGCCAGCATGACGCAGGAATTGAAACTCAACGACCGTCACAAGGTGTTGGAAATCGGCACGGGTTCGGGTTATCAGGCGGCTATTCTGGCGAAGCTTTGCCGCCGTGTTTACAGTATCGAGCGCCACCGCCCGCTGCTGGCCACGGCGGAGGTGCGCATCAACGAGCTGCGCATCCGCAACATCACCTGCAAGGCCGGCGACGGTATGAAGGGTTGGATTGAACAGGCACCGTTTGACCGCATCATCGTTACTGCTGCGGCGGGGGATGAACCGCCGCCTGCGCTTCTGGCGCAGATGTCGGTGGGCGGTATCATGGTTATTCCGATGGGGCGCGACAAGGCCAGCCAGTTTATCTACCGCATTACGCGCACGTCCGAAGAATCTTACGAAACCGAAAGGCTGATGCCGGTGCGTTTTGTTCCGCTGCTGCCTAATGTCGCGCGTGACGAGCCCGACCCTGTGGTGGATGATTCCGCACAGGATTTCCTCTCCGGCGGCTTCGCCTTTCAACCGGCCTGAGGTGCGCGTGAAGCGCGGCCGCATATCAAACCCCACCAACCTGCTGATGGCAGGGGCAGGGTTTTTGCTTCTGTCGGCCTGCGCCGCACCGCAGGCGGCGCCCGTGCATAATTTCGGCACGCATGTTGACGGTGCGGCGGGGGCGGGCGTTGTGATGGTGCGCGACGGCGATACCGTCTGGCGTATATCGGAGCGCTATCGCCTGCCGCTGCGCGACATCATCGACATCAACGGTATGAAACCGCCGTATCATCTGCAAACAGGGCAGCGCCTGCAACTGCCGCCGCCGAACGAGCATAAGGCAGGTGCGGGCGATACGGTCACAGGCATCGCACGCATGTATGGTGTGCCGGTGTCGCAGGTGGTCAGCGTGAATAAGCTTTCCGCGCCGTATCAATTGCGAGAAGGGCAGGTGCTGCGCATCCCGTCAACCGTGGCGCGGCCGCAGGTGGTGGTGAATGCCCCGCCTGCCTCTGTCGCCGCTGTTGCAAGTCCTGCGCAGGCGCGCGCGCAAAGCCAAATCCAGCCGCAAACCGGGACGCAGGTGCAGCGCACGGTGTCATCATCTGCGTCTTCAATATCGTCTTCGCCCGTGGCATCCGCGCCACCACAACCGTCTGCAGCGCCTGCGCGTGTTGCGTCAGCTGCAACGGCAGCGCCGGCGATTATCGCAAGCGGCACACCCAGCAAGCAGGGCTTCGTCTGGCCACTGCGCGGGAAAGTGATTTCAAGTTACGGCCCCAAGCCGGGACATCTGCATAATGATGGCATCAATATCGCCGCACCGCGCGGGGCGGCAGTGGCGGCGGCGGCTGACGGCACGGTGGCCTATGTCGGCAATGACCTTGCCAGCTACGGCAATCTGGTTTTGATACGCCATGCGAATGGTCTGGTGACAGCCTATGCACATCTGGAGCGTGTGCAGGTACGTCGCGGTGACGTGGTGCGCCGCGGGCAGGGCATCGGCACCGTAGGCTCCACGGGGACGGTTGCAAACCCGCAGCTGCATTTCGAAGTGCGCCGCGGGATTGAAAGCCTCGACCCTGCGAAATACCTCAGCCACGCGTGATATACCCACGCCGGAACAGATACAAAAAAACCGCAGGGGAATAACCCGCTGCGGTTTTTTTGTTTAGAGAGTGCGCGCTTTTAGAAGTCGCACTTCGGTACCTGTTTCGGCACTGTGGCCGTGGACTGCACCAATTCGTTTTGCGTGTTCAGGCTGTATTGTTCGCGGCCATTGTCGGGCGTGCAGACGTAGAAAGAAGCCTTGCCTTCGTATTGGCTGAGGTAGGCAATGCCGGAAAGCATAGAGCCGAAAGACACCGTAAATTTTTCGCCGTCCTTATCTTTGACGTACACGTTGGTCAGGCAGCCTGTCTGTGTGCAATGGGCAGGTGATTCAACGGCGACGAAAACAAAATCTTTGCCGCCAGCAGTGTAGTGGGCGGTACTGATTTCGACAGGGGTGTTACCGGACGAAACGCGCTCGGCATTTTGTTGTTTAATGTCTTTGATGAAATCGCCGAGGAATGGGTATTTCTCCGACACCTTGTCGATATCCTTGACGGTCAGCTCGACCATCTGCGCTTGCCCTTCGGCGATAGGCGTAACATCGAAAGCTGCAGAAGCTGTATCTTGCTGGATATCCGCCCGCACTTCGCCCACAAAAATGGATTGGGCTGTCAGGGGCACTTGCGGCACAGGCTGTTCAGCCCCTGCAAGGGCAGAGCCGGACATAAGCGCGGCGGGAATCAAAACGCCCAGCGCGGCCTTGCGGGCGACGCGCATAAAATCGTTCCGAAACTTGCTATTCAGCATCATCGTGACTCCGGTCAAGAGCAGAAGGGCTACCCCAAAAGAATACATAATAATATCATCCCTTTAAGAGAGAAGCAAGCGGACACGCGTAAAACCCTTAAACTTCAAATGATTGCGGCGCGGGAAAGTTCCCGCGCCGACAACCGGAAGGCTTATTGGTTAGAGGGCTGTTCGTTGACGAGGCCTGCTTCCATTTGCTCGTTCAGCTGCAGGGCGGCGCGCGCGGCGACGAGAGCGTTTATCTGCTCTTGCAGCTTGTAGATGTCTTGCAGTTGCAGGGTGATGTAGGAGTTGACGATGGTCTGCTCCTGCAACAGCGCGCCGATATTGTTGGCGATGCGGATGTAGTAGTCAGGGTCAAAGAAACGCTCCTGCGTCAGTGCCTGCATGATTTCGTTATAGCTCGGGAATTCCGCAATCTGGTCATCGGGAACGCCAGCCTTGCGGCGGATTTCCTGAATGATTTCGTTGATGGGACGCGGCGGCGGCGGAGGTTCAACCGAACCGCTGGCGCTCATGGTGTAACCGGGGCCGCCCGGCGCACCAAATCCCATGTCGAAACCGGCCAGTGCTTTCAGACGGAATTCGGCGGAGTGTCTGTTACCGTCGCGCGGTACACCATCCGGGCCAGGTCTGCAGGACGCAGCGTAGTTCGAAACGCCGCCAGGGCAACCCATCCACGAGTTGACACAGCCTGCCCCCACAAGGTGAGCGGCTGCCACAAGGCCGGACGTCGTAATGACGGTACCAGCGGCTGTGGTGCTGCCAACCCTGCCTTTGGTGCAGGAACTCAGCTCGTTATTATACTGGTGCGCGTGATAAGCCTGAATTGACGCCGTCTGTGCAGCACAGTTGCGCAGGTAATCGTTCATGCTGCTACCGCATGCACCTGTCCACGTCCAGCTTTCGGCGTTGGGCGCAGTGGTTGGGTTAATACAGCCGACCGTAATCAGCGCCTGACGACCCATCTGGTACATACCAAGGAAGTTACCGTTTTTACGCTCGCGGATGTTACAGACACCGCCTGCTTCATGGTAACCCAGCTGGCGCAGGAACTCGGCATAATCACCGCCGCCTGCCGTCATCTCACCGCCATAGGTACCCGGCGGGGGCGGTGCGGGCATAGTCGCGCCCAGTTCACCCGTTTCCGGCAGAGCCATACGGCGCGACATGATGGCAGATCGGAAGAGCGTGGGGTGGGGGAAG
>DDBY01000230.1:10143-10563 GCA_002334985.1 Micavibrio sp. UBA2020 | reverse complement strand
GCTTCCCGCTAAAGTGCCAATTCGCATTTTCTTCAATTGTATAAATACAAGCGTCTTCCCCAGTATTCGTTCCTTCAAAAATGGGGATGGAGGCGAAAGACGCGATAGCGCATACAACCGCTATTGCCCAGTAACTGAATAAGGCTTTTATAACCTTTACTCCCACTCAATCGTCCCCGGCGGTTTTGAGGTGATGTCATAGACCACGCGGTTGATGCCGCGAACCTCGTTGACGATGCGTGTGGCGACGTGGCCGAGGAAGTCGTGGGGGAGCTGGGCATAATCCGCGGTCATACCGTCGATGGAGGTGACAGCGCGCAGCGCGAGGACGTGGTCGTAGGTGCGGCCATCGCCCATGACGCCGACGGTCTTGACGGGCAGCAACACGGCGAAGGCCTGCCATGTCTCGCGGTAGAGTTT
>DDBY01000230.1:9631-9862 GCA_002334985.1 Micavibrio sp. UBA2020 | reverse complement strand
CAGCTCGCCGATGAAAATCGCGTCGGCGGCGCGCAGGATGTCGAGTTTTTCACGGGTGATGTCGCCCGGAATGCGGATGGCAAGGCCGGGGCCCGGAAAAGGGTGGCGTTCGATGAATTTTTCCGGCACGCCGAGCGCGCGGCCAAGCGCGCGCACTTCGTCCTTAAACAGCATGCGCAGTGGCTCGACCAGTTTGAATTGCAAATCTTCGGGCAGGCCGCCGACGTTGTG
>DDBY01000230.1:369-9493 GCA_002334985.1 Micavibrio sp. UBA2020 | reverse complement strand
GGGGAAGGGGTGGCGTTCGATGAATTTATCCGGCACGCCCAGCGCACGACCCAGCGCGCGCACTTCGTCCTTGAACAGCATGCGCAGCGGCTCGACCAGTTTGAACTGTAAATCTTCGGGCAATCCGCCGACGTTGTGGTGGGATTTGATGGTGACGCTCGGCCCGCCTGAAAACGATACGCTTTCGATGACGTCGGGGTAGAGCGTGCCCTGCGCAAGGAATTCGGCGGGGCCGGCTTTTTTCTTCGCGTCTTCGAACACATCAATAAATGTTTTGCCGATAATCTTGCGCTTCTGTTCGGGGTCGGTGACGCCCGCGAGGCGGGAGAGGAACAAATCCTCCGCATTTTCATGCACCAGCGGCACGTTGAAATGGTCGCGGAAGAGGGCGACGACTTCGGCGGCTTCGTTCTGGCGCATCAGCCCCGTATCGACGAAAACGCAGGTCAGCTGCTCCCCAATCGCGGCGTGCAAAAGCGCGGCGACGACGGTTGAATCAACCCCGCCGGACACGCCGCAAATCACGCGGCCTGTGCCCACTTGTGCGCGCAGGCTTGCGATGATTTCATCGCGGAAATGCGCCATGCTCCAGTCCGCCTTGCACTGTGCGATGTCGATGACGAAATTACGCAAAAGCTTTGCCCCCTCGGGTGTATGGGCGACTTCGGGGTGGAATTGCACGCCGTAAAGACCGCGTGCGGGGTTTGCGACGGCGGCATGGGGGCAGCTGTCACTGGCGGCAATCGTTTCAAACCCTGCGGGCAGGGTTTTGACGCTGTCGCCGTGGCTCATCCACACCTCCGCGCGGCTGCCGTCCCCCATGCCGACGAGGAGATTTGCTTTTTCGGTGCGGATAAAGGCGCGGCCGAATTCGCGCTTGTCAGACGGCGCAACGCTGCCGCCCAGCTGCGCGCACATGGTTTGCAGGCCGTAGCAAATGCCCAGTACCGGCACGCCCATGTCGAAAACTTCCATCGGCGCGCGCGGGGAATTTTCTTCGGTGACCGAAGCGGGGCCGCCCGACAGGATAATCGCCTTGGGCGCGAGGGCGCGGATGTCGGCGATGGGCGTATTAAACGGCTTCAGCACCGCATAAACGCCTGCTTCGCGCACGCGCCGTGCAATCAGCTGCGTCACCTGCGAGCCGAAATCGAGAATAAGCACCGTATCGTGCGGTGCGGTGGCGCTGGCGGGGGCATTGGTGCGGGGGGCGGCTTGGCTCATGACAGTTTCCCTGAAAGGCGTTTGCGGCGTGAATCGGCGCCTGGAGGCGTATTCCGTTTTATCATCCGCCGTGGCGGGTTGTCAGCGTTTAAGTCCTTGTTTGTCTGCCGCGTTTTGACGGTTTGTCGGCGTGGCAACAAAAGAGCTTGTGGCGGGATTGGATTCTGGCTAGTCTCCGCCCCTTCAACTATTCATAATGATTTAAAAGGAGGCCGCCGATGTCCACGCGCAAGGTCGAAATTCGCCGTCTTGAGGGCACAGCCCACGACGAATCCAAAGGCTATCTGGAGATGAAAGACCCGAGCGTCATCCGCGAAAAGGATGGCAGCTATCTGATGTATTGCAGCCTCGGCACTTCGACGACGCAGCAATGGGTGGTCGGCCGTTTCCGTGCGGAACATCCGGCGGGGCCGTGGCAGGAGCTGCCGTGTGCGAAAATTCAGGGCGTCGAGGGGCGCGAGGTTTGTGCCCCCGCCATGATGTTGGCCGAAAAAGACGGCAAGCCGCTTTATCAAATGTATGTGCAGACGACCTGCTTTCATCCGGGCGGGGTGATTGCGCTTGCCACGTCCGGCGATGGCGAGAACTTTACGGGTGCGGCGGAGCCTGCCGCGAAGCCGGATGACCTGAAGCCTGAAGACCGTGCAAATGTCATGAGCCTTTATGACGTCGGCATGTCCGATATCGACATGAACGGAAAAACCTACGAATGCATGATTTATTCGGGTTACCGCCGTGTCGGCTGCGGCGATGTGTATATGAGTCTGCGCGAGAAGCCGCAAGAGGGCGCGCAAACGCCGTGGAGCGTGCCGGCGCTTATTTTGAAACAGGAAGACGTGCCGTTCCACAACCGCCCTGACAAAGACAATTTTGAATGGGGGCTTGAGGGCGTTAAAATCGACAAGCTTGCCGATGGCGCATTTTTGATGACGGGTGTTTGCTTTCTTGATTTGCCCAATGAAGCCCGCGGCACCCGCCAGCGCGTGTTTTTCGCTGCTGCCGACAAACCCGATGGTCCGTGGGTGCCGATGCGCACCCCGCTCGCGCCGACGGCCTATGCCGAGGGGGCGGGCGAGAATGGCCACCCCGATACGATAGACCTTGGGGACAGACTGGGGCTTTTGTACCAAGAGCGCGCGGGTGAGGGGAAACCCTGGCATTTGCGCTATACCGAATACAGCAAGCAGGAGCTGGTGGCTGAAATTCGTCAGCATCTGGCCGCGGCACGTCCGGCGGCGCCCGTGCGCGGTACGGCGCCAGGGCCTTGACCTTGACATAAGGGCTTCAGAGGGCTGGCCGCCGCGCCGTCGGCTTTGCTATGATGTCTGCGGTTCTATGGGCAGCAGACAGGCAGGGCTTCATGACAGTATTCCTCGCACGCGGGCAGACGCGCCGCATGGTATTCAACGGCCCGATGCGCTCCGGCCTTGTGCTGGATTCGCGCGCGCTTTTGACGCAGGGCTACGGGCCTTTCCAGCAAAAGCTTCTTTCGACCTTGCGCGGGATTTTCAGCGGCGAGTGGTTCGCGCCCGATGCGGGTGCGCGCGATTCCGGCATGAAAATAGACATCGATACGCGCCGCGGCCTGACGCTGATACCGGAATATTTCGTCGCGCGGCGCTTGAAGGGGGAGGCGCTGGCGGGGGTGCTTGCCGAATACACCCTCGATGCCGAAACATGGCCGCGCAAAGAGGGCCGCATCGATAAAGAAGACGGCTGCTTTACGCTCTCGATGCTTGAAATACATATGTACGACCTTGGCTACGGCTCTGCCATTTTTGAAGGCGAGGTGACGGCCACGCGCGACCTGACGCTGGCGGAATACAGAAGCCTTTGCGAGCGTATCAGCTCTCTGCTCAACGGCTACCGCGGGCTTTTCAGCGGCATGTTTGAAAAAGTCGCCAAGGCGGTGCCTGCAAATCTGCTGCTGTTCAATTTCCACGACGGCCAGCAAAAAGAGGAGTTTTGGCGCCGTGTCAGCTTCGGCCATGATATCGGCACATTGTTCTGGGTGCACCGCGTCTTTACGGTTGCCTGTGCAAATGAAAACGAATTTGGCGCGCAATCTGCGGCCTGCCGCGCGCTGGTTTATAGCGAGCAGGCGGAAAAACTGGAAGACGTTTCCATCGCCCCCGGCCTGTCGGTTTATCCGGGCAACGGCAATTCGGCGGTTGTTTATACGCCCGCGCAAACCGCCGGCGCCGATGTGCTGACGGCCATGATACGCGTGCAGAACGTTTTTTATGTGACGGCAGAAGACATCGACCGCGATTTGTTTTATCTGGCGAACGAGCTGGATAGGCGCAAACATACGCAGGACATGCGCCTTTTAGAGCGTCAATCGCGCATCATCGTCGAATACCAATCCAAAATATCGCTGTTCAATGCGGTCTATGACGATTTCGACAATCACCTCGACCCGCAATCGCTGCGGGTATGGCATGCGCTCGAATCCGCCTGGGCGACGCGTGACCGGTTCCGCAATCTGACGACGAAACTTGATATGATTGACAAAATCTATCATCGCATCATGGAAAGCCTTTCCCACCTCTATGACAAAAGATTGGGAACTTTTGTTCTGGCCTTTACGTTAATCAGTACGTTGTCCGTGATTGTTGACACTGTTGACTTTACGCAGGGCGGCGATTTACAGGCGCCCAGCGTGCTACGGCTGAGCGTTCTGTTCGCCATGGCGGCCGTTGTGCTGTTCCTGGCAATCCGGCTGATGAAGTCGCGTGAATAGGGGATGGGCAGTTTCCGCTTGCTTGCGGCAAATGCACGCTTTTATAATCCGCACGTCATAATATTTTTTTAACGCAAAGGGCGCCCCCGTGGCGGCCGCATATTCGGGAGAGAAAACATGAAAAAGACAATGATGGCGCTGGCGCTGGTTTCCTGCTTCGCGCTCACCGCCTGCTGGGGCGAGGCTGAAGCCGATGCGGATGTGAAAGGCGCCCTGAGCGCACAGTACGACCGTCCGCTGTGCGAAATTTTCGTGCCCCAGCCGCCTTTCACCATTTTCACCCAAAGCATCACCGGCGGTGACAAACATGCCGCCGCCGCCGAGGTTCTGGCCAAGGCGGGCGTTTTGGTGAAAACCGAAGAAAAAACGCTCAGCCCCGGCAACGTGACGGCAACCTTCGGCGCGACAGAAAAAGGCGCGGAGCTGTTTCAGGGCAAACGTATTTGCTACGGCAACAGCAAGCTTGTGAAAATCCTTGAAGTTTCCGAGCCGCAAAACGCCAACGGCCTGCAAGTCCGCAGTGCAAAGGTGCTGGTTTCCTATGAAATCACCGAAGATTGGGCAAAAGATCCTGCTTTGCAGCATCTCGTCAAAACCGGCGAACATGAATTTACCGAGGCGCTGATTAAAAACGGCGATGCCTGGGTTATGCCCCAATAATAGTCAAACCTTGCCAAGAAAAAACCCGGCCTTCGCGCCGGGTTTTTTTGTATGCTGTGCAAAGGGGGCGCGATGCAGGGTTCATATCGGCGTATTGTTATCGTCGGGGCGACAGGCTCGGGTAAAACGACATTTGGCCGCGTGCTGGCGACGCGTTTGGGGGTGGCCTTTACCGACCTTGACGACCTTTACTGGCTGCCGCAGTGGCAGGCGCGCGCGCCCGAAGATTTCTATGCCCGCGCCGCGGCTGCTGCTGCCGGGCAAGACTGGGTTATATGCGGCAATTATTCTGCCGTGCGCCCCGCCGTCTGGCCGCAGGCCGATGCGATTGTCTGGCTGGATTACCCGTTTTATTTGGTGTTCTGGCGGCTGTTGACGCGCTCTTTGCTGCGGATATTTGATAAAAAATTGATATGCAACGGCAATACCGACAGCCTGCGGATTTTTTTGTCGCGCAAGAGCATCATGGTTTGGCTGTTTCGCAGTTATTGGAAACACCGCCGCGGTTATGGTGCGATTTTCGCGGATACTGGACTTTACCCCAAAGCCGCCTATATCCGCCTTGAAAGCCCTGCGGCGGCCGAAAAATGGCTGAGCAATTTGCCCGCCGCGGGTTAGAATAGCCCTCTATTTGTTTTTTACCGGAGTTTGCCCGTATGTCTGCTGCTGCCCCTGTATCGCTGTTCGCCCCGCTCGTGCTGCGCGGGGTAACGTTTAGAAACCGCATCGGCGTTTCGCCCATGTGCCAGTATTCTGCCGCGGACGGTATGGTGAACGATTGGCATCTCACGCATCTTGGCACGCGCGCGGCTGGCGGCGCGGGACTTGTGATTATGGAGGCGACGGGCGTCGTGCCCGAAGGCCGCATCACCCCTGGCTGCACAGGTATCTGGAGCGACGCGCATGCCGAAGCTATGAAACCGATAACGGGTTTTATTGAGAAGCAAGGCGCTATCGCCGGTATCCAAATCGCCCATGCGGGGCGCAAGGCGTCTTGCGATTTGCCCTGGCGGGGCGGCAATCCGCTGGCGGCTTCGGCGGGCGCGTGGCAGACGGTGGCGCCCTCGGCTATCGCGTTTCAGGACGGCCATCCGGTGCCGCGCGAAATGACGCTGGACGATATTCGCCGTACGCAGGATGCCTTTGTTGTGGCGGCGCGGCGCGCCGCTGCGGCCGGTTTCCGCTTTATCGAGTTGCATGGGGCGCACGGGTATCTGATGCACGAATTTTTCTCCCCCCTCAGCAACAAACGCGAAGACGCCTATGGCGGCAGTTTTGAAAACCGTGCGCGTTTTATTCTTGAAACCGCGCGTGCCGTGCGGGCGGAAATTCCGGCGGATGTGGTGCTGGCCGCGCGGCTCAGCTGCTCCGACTGGGCGGCGGGCGGTGTGACGATTGATGAAAGCGTCACCCTGTCGGCAGCACTGCAACAAGCGGGTGTGGATATCATTGATTGCTCTTCGGGCGGTAACGTGCATGACGCGAAAATCGCTGTCGGTCCCGGCTATCAGGTGCCGTTTGCCGCGCAAATCCGCAGCGATGCGGGTGTGCCCACGGCCGCTGTCGGCATGATTGCCGAAGCGCGTCAGGCCGATGAAATCATCCGCAAGGGAGAGGCAGATATTGCGCTGCTGGCCCGCGCTTTCCTGCGCGACCCTTACTGGGCCGTGCATGCCGCGATTGAACTGGGGGCGGAGCCGGATATTCCGCCGCAATACCTGCGCGGCTATCACCAAAACCGCACGGCAAGCCCGGCAAAAAAGGCGGGATAAGACAAGCATGGTATCGCTGCGCCGATTGACGGCCGAAGACTGGGCGCTTTTGCGCGATGTGAGGCTTTTGGCGCTGTCGTCCGACCCGCGTGCTTTCGGCTCGTTCTTCGACCGCGAAAAAGACTACGGCGAAGACGAATGGCGCCGCTGGCTGACGGGCGAAGATTCTGCCGTATTCGGTTTTTTTGATGATGCGGGCGCGATTGCGGGTATGACGGGCATTGCGCTGCGCGAGGATGACCGCATGTATGGCGTCGCCAAGCTGTGGGGTTCGTGGCTGCGCGCCGATGTGCGCGGGCGGGGCTATGCCGCCGAATTATACCGCGCGCGTATAGATTGGGCGCGGCAACATCCGCTTGTGCAAACCATTGTTGTGTCGCACCGCGAGTCCAATGCGGCTTCGATGAAGGCTAACCAGAAGCACGGATTTATTTATACGCATCGCAAGGCGCATGTTTGGCCGGACGGGGCAGAAGAAGACCAGCTGTTTTATGAGCTGCGCGTGAAATAGGCGCGTGCCCCTTTTGCGTCAATAATCAGGGCTTTTTGTTTTCGGGGGCGGCTTCACGCGGCCGGAACGGCAGCAAGGGTCCGATTTTCTGGCCGATAAGCATGGTTTGCTGGCCGCGGCGCACCGTGGCGCGGATTTCCCAATCGCCATTTTCGGGCAGCGTCACGCCGCGCGCGACGAAGCGGCCGGGTTCCTCTTCGCTGAAACCAACGCCGGGCAGGGTTTGTTTCTCATCACCTGACAGCACGATGCTTGCGGTGAAATAATCGACCGGCAGAAGCCTGTCGTCCATGTCCGTCGCGGTGATGACGATATCCGGCTTATCGGTTTCGCCTTTTTCGATATGGGCAAGCGTGCGCCAGCTGGGCGGCCTCAGGTCAAGCTCGGCAAAGCTGGAGGCGGTGACAGTGGTGCTGCTGGATGAAAAAACACTGGGCTGGTTGCCGTATTTGGCCGGCAGCGCTTCGGCGGGTTCTGCTTCTGCCCCTTGCGCGGGCTCGGGCCATTCGCGGGGCAGAACGACAAAGGCGAAGTAAGCGCCGGCCACTGTCAAAGCAAGGGCGATAAGCAGCAGCGTGCGTACAAAAAAGCCTGTCAGGCCGCCGGATTGCGTTTTGGTGTCGGACATCTCAACCATCCTGTGATGCGCTTTATCATGATAAATGCGGCGCGCGGATTGTCAAAAGCAATTCAATCACGGCCAGGCCGTGTTTAGAACCATTTCAGCTTTCTGAAAATATATAGTTGTATCAAGGTGATGCCGAGGCTGAGGGCACAGACGGCAAAAAACGCATGCGGGTGGCCGGCGGCAGGGATTCCCTCGACGTTCATACCCAAAAGCCCCGTCAGGAAGGTCAGCGGCATGAAAATCACTGTAATCACCGATAGTACATAAATGTTGCGGTTCAGGCGTGCGGACATGGCGCTGTAAATTTCGTCCTGCAAAATCTGGCTGCGCTCGCGCAGGGCGTCCAGCTCTTCGAGGAAGCGCGTCATGCGGTCAAGGCTGTCATGCAGCGACCATTTATCGGCGGGCGACAGCCAGACCTGGTCGGTTTTTTGCAAGCGGCTGATAACATCGCGCAGCGGCGTCAAGTGACGACGGAATTGCGTAGCCTGTTTGCGCACGGAGGCAAGGTCGGCACGCAGAGTAGGCGTCGGCCGGTCGGTGGAAATATCTTCCAGCTCGTCGATGGAATCTTCAAGCGCGCCGATGGCGGGCTCGATGCCATCGTCGATGCACATGCAAAGCATGGAGATGAATTCTCCCGCCTTGCGCGGCCCGCGGTTTTGTTTCATCCGCTCGTCAAGGTCGGAAACGGCGCGCGCCTTGCGGCGGCTGATGGTAATGATGCGGTGGCCGCTCATCCAAAGGCGGATGGACACAAGGTCTTCCGGCTCCGGCCCCGGGTTGTGGTTGATGCTGCGCAGGATAAGCAGGGTGCCTTGCTCGGTTTCTTCAAACCGCGGGCGGGTTTCTTCGGCCAGCATGGATTTAATCAACAGCGGTTCAAGCCCGATGTCGTCGCGCAGGAATTTTTTGGTATCGCCATGGCGACCGTTCAGATGTATCCAGACCGGCATTTCCGTTTCGCCCAGCGCGCTTTGCAGGTCGCATGCGACCGCGCCGCCTTTGCCGTCCAGGCGATAGCAATGCAGCAGGGAATGGCTCGGGGCTGTGCGGGTTTCTTCCATGGCGCGGTATCCGGCGGTTGTTGCTTTTTCAAGTATGGCCCTTTTCGCACGGCTTGAAAACCCTGCAGGCCACGGGCACACTGGCAGGGGCGCAAAGCGTGATTGCAGCGAAAGGCTGGCCAATATGACAACGGGTAGAGATATGCAGCATCAAGAGGCGGGCGATGTCGTTATCCGCCGCGCGGTGCAGGACGATATTCCCGCGCTGGAGGCTTTCGCGCGCGGTATGGGGCAAAGCCACGAGGCGGGTTATTTCGCGCGCTGCCTTGAAGAACAGGCGGCGGCGCGGCGGCAGATTTTTCTGGCCATCGATGCGGCATCGGGCGTGCTTGCGGGATATGTACAGCTGAATGATTATCCGCTTTATGCGGCTTTTCGCCGTTTCGGCCTGCCGGAAGTGCAGGACCTCAACGTGCTGCCGGATTTTCGCGGGCGCGGCATCGGCGCGCGGCTGGTCGCCTACTGCGAAGACGTGGCGCGTGCGGCGGGTAAAACCGAAATAACCCGCCTCGTGGCTTT
>DDBY01000230.1:0-137 GCA_002334985.1 Micavibrio sp. UBA2020 | reverse complement strand
ATTAGTGTCGGGTTGCATGCGTCCTTTGGCGCGGCGCAGCGGCTTTATGTGCGTGCGGGCTATATGCCCGACGGGGCAGGCATTGCCTATGACGACATACCGGTGCGCGCGGGCGAGATGCGCGCGATTGACGATAA
>DDBY01000133.1 GCA_002334985.1 Micavibrio sp. UBA2020 | reverse complement strand
GCCTTGGTGATGCCGAGGTCTTCAAGCGCCTGCATGGTATCCATCCAGCCTTTGCCGGTCGATACGATGCCGATGCGTTTTTTCGCAGGGTTGATGGTATAGCGGTCCAGCCCGTTGGCGCGGGCGTATGCCGTGGCCGCGGGCAGTTTGAAGTTAATCAGGCGCTTTTCCTGCTCCAGCGGCGGGTCGTACCAGCGGATGTTGAGGCCGTCTTTGGGCATTTCGATGTCGGCGGGCGTGTTGAACGTCAGCGCGAAGGGGTCGGAAAAGACGGAGGCGGAGCTGTCCGCAAATTCGCTGATGATTTTAAAGCCCGTCCAGCAGCCGGAGAAGCGCGACATCGCAATGCCGTGCAGTCCGAGGAACAGGCCGTCTTCAATCCCCGCCGGATGCAGCACGGGCACAAGGGAGTGGATAAACGCATATTCCGACTGGTGCGGCAGGGTAGATGATTTGCACGCATGGTCGTCGCCGGCGAAAGCCAGCACGCCACCGTGCTTGGATGTGCCCGCAGCATTCGCATGTTTAATAACGTCGATGGAGCGGTCAACGCCTGGCCCTTTGCCGTACCACATGCCGACCACGCCGTCATGCGTTGCGCCCTTGCCCAGATGCAGCTGCTGGCTGCCCCAGACGGACGTCGCGCCGAGGTCTTCGTTGACGCCCGGATGGAATTTGATGTCATGCGCATCGGTGAATTTTTTTGCCTGCGCAAAGGCAATATCGAGCGCGCCAAGCGGGGAGCCGCGATAGCCCGAAACAAACGTGCCGGTCTTGAGCCCCTTGGCCGCGTCCAGCTGGTGCTGCATCATCGCCATGCGCACAATCGCCTGAAGGCCGTTCAGGTATATCTTGCCCGAGGCTTCGGTATATTTGTCGTCCAGCGTGACAGCCTTTTGCATGGCGCGTGTCTCCCTCTGCGGCGATGGCGGCGGTGATGATGTTTGATTCTTGCAGACACGATTAAAGTAGTGTCGCAGCGGGGGCAGAGCAACTTAATTTCCCGCCTTTATTTGCGATAAACGCTATTTTTCGTGAAAAATAACATGAAAAATCAGCATGTTGCGATGCAGCACCCTCGGCGCAGGCGTGGCTGCGGGGGGATATTTCGTTTAATGCTTTGTTTTCGCGGCGTGCCTGTGTTAACAATACCCCCGCCGGGCGGAAAACAACCGTCGTCCGAGATTTGATTGGAAAGGGGTGATTACCATAGTACAGGTCATCGTACGCGATAACAACGTCGATCAGGCTCTGCGCGCGCTCAAGAAAAAGATGCAGCGCGAAGGTCTTTTCCGCGAGATGAAAGTGCGCCGTCACTACGAAAAGCCTTCTGTAAAGAAAGCGCGTGAGAAGTCGGAAGCAGTCCGCCGCTATCGCAAGCTGGAGCGCAAACGCAAGGAGCGCGACGGCGAATAAGATAATCAGGTTTCTGATTACCTCATTCCAAATAAAAAAACCCCCGCGCGAGATGCCGGGGGTTTTTTCATGCCTGTGTCCGGCGCGGCTGCGCGAAGCCGTTTACAGCCAGCCCCAAGGCGGGGTACAAAAAAGAACAATCCGCAGGAGAGAAAAAGTTGCGCGTTTACATTCCGGACATGACAGAGTTTTTTGCCTGGATGGCGCAGTCCGGTCACGGCTATGTCGTGCTGCGCGGCTTTTCCGGCTTTGCCGCAGGCTATCCCGCACATGGCGCGAAGGAAGACATCGACTTGCTGGTCGCAGATGCAGCACTTGCGCCCATTCATGCGCGCTACCGCAGCCACGGCAAGCGTCAGGGTGTGAAATGCGATGTCTATAGCGTATCGGGGCAGGGACATGGCGGTTATCTGGGGCTGCCTTATTATCCGCCCGCTTTCGCGCAAAACATCATCGATACGCGCCGCGATTTTCAGGGGCTCTTTTTTGTGCCGGATGCGCGGCATCATTTGCTCTCGCTTCTCTATCACATCACTTATCAAAAGATGGAAGCGTCGAAAATCGACATGCGCGATGCAGCGCTGTCTGCGGGGTCTAAATACCCCAAGGAAATCGACGCACTTTGCGCCGAAACGGGCGACAGTCTGGAGCATACGCTTTTTGCCTATCACGGTTTTTTGAAAGCCGCAGGTCTGGCAGCGTCTTATGATGTTCTTTGCGCTTATGTGCAAAACCAGTTCGCGCATGACATCAAAAGCATGTTCATGGCCGAGCTGTTTTTGGAGAATAAGGGCGAGCTGAACATGTTTGTCATCCGCGGCGTGGCGGTGGAAACCGAAACGCACGGCGCGCTTATCGATATGCTGCGCCAGCATTATAAAACCGTGCTGGTCAAGGATATTCCCTTCATGACCCGCGCGATGGAAAGCGGCAAGATGCGCGGCGGCAAATGGCGCCGCGGCGGGCGCCCGCATATCGTGGTGCTGGTATTCGACCCGCAGCCGCAGATGACAACGGCGGAAGACCGCAAAGTCCACCCCTTTGTCTTCAATAGCCGCCAGTTCGCCAAGCGTGGTTTCCGTGAATGGTTCACCCAAACGACAGGGCGCAAGCCATCGGCCAATCCGCTCCATTCCACGGATAACGAGGCGGAGGCCGTCGGCCATTTTCCGCTGTTCTTCTCGGCGCATGAACAGGCGGATATTTTTATGCGTCTGAAGGAAATGCGCGCAAAGCTGTCATGAGAAAGATAAAGCGTTTTTTTGCACGTCATATCGGTGAATTCCGCATTGCGCCGCGCCGCGCTGAAGTTGCCGCCGCGCTGCAGACGCATTTTTCCCTGCCGGCGCAGCCGCAGCTGCTTCTTTCTGGCAGTCGCGGGCATGACAGCATTTACCGCGTCGCGCATGCGGGCAAGACGCTTGGCATGCTGCGGTTGGTCAACCCCTACCGCAAGCGCAAAAAACCCGCGGCCAATATGCCGTTTGTTTCTGTCGGCACCGACAGACGCGCGGCGCGTGAATATGAAGCTTGTCAGGCGGGCGCTGCTGCCGGATTGACGCCGAACCCTGTCTGGCATGCGACGGATGCGCTTTGCTGCGATTATATGCCGCTATCGCCGCTGCATGCGCGGCTGGAGAAAAATGGCGCGGCGGCTTGGGACTTGATAGTGCCCGTCACGCAGGCGCTGCGCCGTTTGCACGCCCTCGGCGTTGTGCATGCCGACGTGTCGCTGGCCAATACGCTCGGGGATGATACGCTCGCGCAAATCGTTTTTGTGGATTTCGAATATGAACCTGCACCCTATATAGGCGCGGGCGCGGCGCGGCTTTATGATTATTTGCGTCTGGTCGAAAGCTCGTGGAAATTTCTGCCGCAGGATAAACGCAGCCTGCCGCAAAATTGGCTTGCGCTCTTGTCCGATATTGCGCGTGAAGAGGGGATAGTGCGGGCGGATGTCGCGCCGCTTTTGCCCGCGCTGTCGCAGCTTTGCGCCGCGGGCGTTATTGCGCAGATAGAAAACGCGCTTTGATTTATTCCTGAGAATATTATTTCGGCGTGTTTTGTGCCTTGAGCACAGGTTTGCCCGGCAGGCGCGTTGGCTCCTCGCCGCCCAGTTTTTGCAGGGCGCTGCGCGCCGCTTCGATAGCGGCAGAGGAAACGGCGTCGAAATCCTGCGGGGGCAGGGTGGTTTCGGCGCCTGTGTTCAGGTTTTCTGAAATCACTGTCCGCTCGCGGCTTTCAAAATTAAACACATGTGTGATGCGGCGGTGCAGGGGGGCGATGGTTTGTATCTGTGCAACCGTATGCGCGCCGATACGCAGCCAGACCTCGTCATCGCCATTGTCATTGGCGACAAGGCGTGCAGGTGCGGACGCGGGGGCTTTTTGCTCGTCGCTGTGGCCGCGGATGACGCGCGCGGTTTGCTGCTTGTCTCTTTTCATCGCGGCGGCTTCTGCCGTCAGGCCTTCGTTGTTGTCAAGCTGCGTGCTGGCGCCGGCTTTCAGCAAAGCTTCCACCATGCCGACATGCCCGCCGAGGGCGGCCAGATGCAGCGCCGTATTGCCGTCGTTCGATTGGCGTGCGTCTATATCGGCAATGCCGTTTGCGGCTACTATCAGGTTGAAACCCTCGACGCAGCCGTGCTGCGCGAGGATATGTACGGGGTGCTGGTGATAGCTGCCATATACAACTTTGGTATCTGCGCCGTGCGCGATAAGCAGCGCAATCATTTTGACATCGCGGTTGGAACAGGCGCGCATAAAACAAAAACCGTCTTCCGGATTGACGCCGCGCGCCAGCAGGTTGGCGGCGACATCGGGTTTTTGGTGATATACAGCGTGGCCAAGCGGGGACATCCCGTCATTATCCTTCGCATGCAGGTCTGCATGGTTATCCGCCAGCAACAGGGCGGCATCGGCCGTGCTGTGTTTGGCGGCCAGCATCAAGGGCGTGCGTCCGCTGCGCGTGCGGGCATTCACATCCGCGCCCGCGTCAATCAACAGCTGCATGATGGAAAGGCGGCGGTTTTCGGTTGCGGTGTGAAGCGCGGTTATGTCTGAATCGCCCAGCGCGCCGAGCCATTCGGCACGGCGCTCGCTATTGCCCAGATATTCGCGCACCAGCGCTTCGTCGCCGTCCTTGACGGCACGCAGCAGTTTTTTGCGGGAATGGAACATTGCCATCGCAGTTTCCGTGGATTGTGAATATTTCGAAACTGCAAAAATATGGCAAATTTAAGCCAAGGGGTCAACCTGCCGCTTACAAGAAAAATCCGTTTATTTTTGCGGATTTAGCCGAAGGCGCCGCCGGTTTGTGAATGGGCGCCGTCGATTTTTTGAGGAAATCGGCCGCTTTCGCGTCCACCTTTTCGACCAGCGGCAGCAATGTATGCGCCACATGCGTGTGATAATCGTTGAGCCATTTCAGCTCGTCATCGCTCATCAGGGCGGGTTCAATCAGGTTCCGGTCAACAGGGGCGAGGGTGAGGGTTTTAAAGCCCAGCAGTTTCTTGCCGTTTTCATCCACATTGCCGGTGTCAATCACGGTTACCAGCGTTTCGATGCGGATGCCGTATTCGCCTGTTTTATAATATCCGGGTTCGTTGGAAATAATCATCCCGGGCTCCAGCGGTACGGCTGTCGCGCGCGGGGAAATGCCGCAGGGGCCTTCGTGCACCGACAAATAACTGCCGACGCCGTGGCCGGTGCCATGCGCGAAATCGAGCCCGACTTCCTTGAGCGCGGCGCGCGCCTTTACATCCAGTTTGTCGCCCGTCGTGCCTTCGGGGAAGACGGACATGGCAACTGCGATATGGCCTTTCAGCACGCGGGTGAAGTTCTCTTTCATTTCCTGCGACGGGGTATCGACGGCGATGGTGCGGGTAATGTCGGTGGTACCGTCCAGATACTGCGCGCCGCTGTCGACCAGATAAACAGGGCCGGAAAGCAGGGGCTGGTTTGTTTCCTCGCTGGAGCGGTAATGCACAATCGCGCCGTTGCCGCCCGCGCCGGAAATGGTGTCGAAGCTGAGGCCGCGGAAATTTTCGCCTTCCGCGCGAATGTCCTGCAAAAGCTGCGTTGCGGAAAGCTCGTCATGCTTCGCGGCGGCGCCCTGTTCGGACAGCGCGGCGAGAAAACGCACAACAGCAACGCCGTCGCGGATATGGGCGTTGATGGCGCCCTCAATCTCGACGCTGTTTTTCTTTGCTTTCATCAATTGCAGGGGGCTGCGCGCCGTATGCGGCTCTGCGCCTGCGTCTTTGATGACTGCATCGATTTTGGCGGGCGCGGCGGCGGGGTCTATCCAGATATTCTTGCCTGCCTTGGCCAGCGTTTCGATATGCGTGGCAAAATCGGCCAGCGGGTGGAAACGTACATCTGCGCCAACCCAGCTGCGGGTGTCGTCGGTGACTTTGTCCGCATCGATAAACCAGTCCACACTGCCGTCCTTGTGCGCGACGGCATAAGAAAGCGCGAAGGGCGTGCAGGGCACATCGCCGCCGCGGATATTGAGCAGCCAGCAAATCTCTTCGGGCAGGGTAATGGCCAGCGCATCGACGTTATCGGCGGCGAGGGCGGCGGAAAGCTCCTGCCGCTTCACGTCCGACGCTTTGCCCGCATATTTCAGCGGGTGCGGCACAACAGGCGCAAGCGGGGCGGGCGGCTGCGCCGTCCATGCGGCGTCCAGCGGGTTGCTGTCGAGCAGTACCAAAGTGCCGCCGGCACGCTCCACCGCGTCACGGATTTTTTTGACGTCGTTCGGCGTATGCACCCACGGGTCGATACCGAAACGCGCGCCCTTGGGCAGGTTTTTCTCAATCCATTCAACCGGCGTCATGGTCGGGAAGGGGCGCTGGTTTTCAGACAGGCTGCAAATTTCGAAATCTTTTTTATCGACCTGCGCCTGCGCTTGCAGGGTATAGCGTCCATCGGTGAAAAACGCGGCCTTGTCATTCAACGCAACGGCATAGCCGGCGGAGCCGGTAAAGCCGGTAATCCATGCCAGACGCTCCGCACGCGCGGGCACATATTCACCTTGAAATTCATCGGCACGGGGAATGAAAAAACCATCGACACCGCGTTTTTTCATTTCGGCGCGCAAAGCGGCGAGGCGTTCTTCGCCGTCGCGCTCTTCTGTTTTAAGCGCGGATTTTAGTGCGGCCAGCTGCTCCGCCGTTTCGGCATCGCCGCCGGTTTTGAAAAGTTTCAGCCAGCGCGTGGGCTCACCCAAATCATCGGGCGCGGCATTGATGCCGGAGAGGATTCTTTTGATAACGTCCATGCTGCGGGTTTCGCCCGCCGCAGACAGCAGTTTTTCCAAGTGCCCGTCGCCTTTGTAGGACATGCGCTTTACTCCAGACAAACCCAGGTGATTTCGTGCTTGTTATTATAAAGGTGGAACGCGGTAGAACCAGCGATTTCAAGGAAAGATTCTGTCGTTTTGAAATCCGTTTCGCCCTGAAATTTGATGGTGCAGACGAAATTTTTAACAAGGCCGGATGCTTTCCACTCCGAAACCAGCCGCAGCAGGCGTTCAGGGTAGCAAATAATGTCTGAAAACAGCCAATCCACCTGCCCGATGTCGGCAGGTTTCAGCGCGAAGGCGCTTTGCTCCATATACTTCACATTCGGCAGCGCCGCGATATGCGGGGCGAGCGGCGCTTTATCAACGCTGATAACCGTCGCGCCAAGTTTTTGCAAAACCCATGTCCAGCCGCCCGGGCAGGCGCCGAGGTCAAGGCAGGTTTCGCCCGCCTGCGGCATGCGGGGCAAACGTGTGAGAGATTCCCAGAGTTTCAGATAGGCGCGGTTCGGCGGCTCTTCCTTGTTCTCTTCGAAAATAAAAGCGCCGTTCGGCACAGGGCTTGAGCAATCCGATGCCGCCAGCATCAGATTGTCGTCTATCAGTGTCCACGAACCGAGCGGTGAGGTCGGCAGCGGTTTGCCAAACACCAGCGGCTTGCCCGATATATGCGGCAGCTTTTCTGTGATAAGGCGGCTGCGGCGGTGGAAATCAAACGCATAATTCGCCCAGCTGCGTTGTATGGCGCGTAGTTTTTTCGCCGCATCGCCGATGGATTCAATTTCTATGAACTGCGGATTGCGCCAGATGTTTTCTGCCCATACGGCATGTGCAGGCGCGCCGTCGGCAATGACCAGACGGTCGTAAACGTCGCGCACACGCGACCCCAGTTCGGCCACCAAATCATCGGTAAAGCCATCGGGTGCCAGATAGGCGGAAAAAGGGGATGTGATGGAAGATAATGCGCTCATGTGCGCAGTATTAGCCTTTTGACGGCTTTTGCAAAGCGGATTTTATAGCAGGTTTTTTGCCTTGCGCTTCGGGCATCAGCGTACCGGCAGGGTCGTGGTCGGCAATGACCCGGTTGCGGGCGCAGTGGCGGATGATTTCTTTCTGGAATTTCACCAGCGCGTCGCTATCGCCCTTGAGGTCATAGATATTCGCGCGCACCGCCTGCCGGAAATCGTTTTCCTTGATTTTGCCGACAACACCCTGAAAACGGATATCAAATTCGGAAACGCAGAGCTTCAGGCAGTCAAAGCCATTATGTTTCGTCGCAATGCTCAGCAAATAATGAATATCGCCGATGCGCAAAACGCCGCTGACGGGCACTGTCATGCCGTTTCCTTGCGGCAGCATGGAAAAAACCTGCTCCGCCGGCGTGCTTATCATTTCCAGCGATACATCATGGCCTTGCTGGCGAATATCGCGCAGCGCAAGGCTGAGGTCTTCAAGTGCCTGCGTCAGGCCGCTGCCGGACCAGAGCTTTTCGTGCTTGTCTTGCTGCGCGTTGAATTCTTCGCGAATGCTGTCTGGCGTCATGCGGCGCATGATGGGAATCCGGTTTGGTTGCTATGCGCCATTCTAGGCAGGGCAGGCGGGAAAATCAATATGAAAAATACAAGGTTTTTCAGTTGATTGGTGGTGTTGTGGCGGCGGCTTTGCGCGCCTTTCGCCTTGTGCTTTGGGCAGGGGCGGCGATAATACAGGCGGACAAAAACCTTAAAAAATTTATGAAAAAAGGTGACGCATGACCGCAGACACCGCGCGCGCCGCGCAAAAACAAACCCATGTCATCCATCCGGGCATTCTGCGTGAATACGATATTCGCGGCACGGTGGGCGATACGCTGCGCGAGGAAGATTGTTATTTTATCGGTCGTGCTTTTGGCACCATGGTGAAGCGCCGCGGCGGGAAAAAAGTCGTGGTCGGTTATGACGGGCGCGAAAGCTCACCTGCGTTTTCTGCGAACGTTATGCGCGGTTTAACGGATTGCGGTCTGGATGTTGAAAACATCGGCATGGGACCGACGCCGATGGTCTATTTCGCCATGAAAACCCGCGGTATGGATGCGGCGGTCGTTGTCACGGGCTCTCACAGTCCGCTCAGCTATAACGGTATCAAAATGGCGTATCAGTCGGGGCCGTTTTACGGCGCGATGGTACAGGAAATCGGCAAGCTTGCCGCCGCGGGCGATTTTGAATCCGGCGCAGGCCATATTACGCAGGCCGATGTGCAGGATGCCTATGTCGCGCGCATGATGGCGGATTATCACGGCACGCGCGACCTGAGCGTTGCATGGGATTGCGGCAATGGCGCCACGGGCGAAATTATCCGCCGGCTCGTCAAAAAATTGCCGGGCAAGCATGTGCTGCTGTTCGATGACATCGACGGCACGTTCCCCAACCACCATCCCGACCCGACGGTGGCCAAAAACCTTGTCGATTTACAAAAATCCGTGCGCGATAATGGCTGCGACATCGGTATCGGTTTTGACGGCGACGGCGACCGCGTGGGCGCGGTGGATGCCGACGGGAATATTCTCTGGGCGGACATCATCATGGCCGTTTACGCGGCGGAGGTTTTGAAAACCCATCCGGGCGCGCATGTGATCGCGGATGTCAAATGCAGCCGCGTGCTGTTTGATGAAATCGAACGTCTGGGCGGCAAGCCTGTGATGTGGAACACGGGGCACTCGCTCATCAAGGCGCGTGCGCTAGAGCTGAAATCCCCTCTCGCGGGCGAACTGGCTGGGCATATCTGCTTTGCCGATAAGTATTACGGCTTTGACGACGGCCCTTATTGCGCCGTGCGCCTTTTGGATATTCTGAGCCGCAGCGCAAAACCGCTCTCCGCTCTTGTCGCGCATCTGCCGAAGATGCAAAACACGCCCGAAGTGCGTTTTCACGTTCCGGCGGAGCGTAAATTCAAAATCGCGCCGGAAATTCTTGCGCGCCTGCGCGCGGAAAACGCCGCCGATGTGTCGATTAACGACATCGACGGCGTGCGCGTGACGACGCCGGACGGCTGGTGGTTGATGCGTGCTTCGAACACCGAAGACGTGCTGACCGTGCGCGCCGAAGGATTCAATGCCGAAGGACTTGAAAAGCTGAAAGCGCAGCTGGTATCCGAGCTGGCGCAAAGCGGCATCGCATCGCCGTTTTAATATCCGGACAAAAAAAACCTGAAGGGGAGAGGGTATAAATATGAACGAGAACCTGACACTGCATCCGCGCGTGACTGAACTGATTGCCTCGCGTATTTGCCACGACCTTGTCAGTCCGGTCGGCGCCGTTAATAACGGCGTGGAGCTGATGCAG
>DDBY01000153.1 GCA_002334985.1 Micavibrio sp. UBA2020 | reverse complement strand
AAAATGCCGGGCAGGGAGAAGGAGGCGCGCATGACATCGACCAGACGCCCTTTGCGCAGCCATACTTCGTGACCTGTCACAAGGTCGGCGGTGATGGCGATGAAGGGGTGTGGCAATTCCTCGACCCGCACTTCGCCAAAATTGTCGAGCATGAGTTTCATGAGGCGCTCGCCGCCGATAAGTCCGCTGGCCTTTACACGGAAATCCAGATACGACAGCACCTTGAATTTCGTCAGCGAATAAGCCCATTCCTCGACGGCATCAAGGCGGTGCGCCAGATAGGCGCCGCCAATCAGCGCCCCCATGGAAGAGCCGGAGATAACAGTCGGTTCAATGCCGTGACGTTTCAGCGCGCGGATAACGCCGAGGTGCGCAAAGCCGCGGGCAAGGCCGCTGCCGAGCGCAAGGCCGATGCGGGGCGG
Organism: Micavibrio sp. UBA2020; assembly: GCA_002334985.1. GTDB lineage: Bacteria > Pseudomonadota > Alphaproteobacteria > Micavibrionales > UBA2020 > UBA2020. The sequence continues at coordinate 11,185 of DDBY01000153.1, read as the reverse complement.
GGCAGACATGTGCACCTTGTTCGCCTCCGACTGCGTTTTCAGCCCGGGGCTGGCGGGGGGAATGTCTGGGCCTTTTTTGTCTTTGTCCTTGCCGAACATCACGGTTGTCGCCTCGTTTTTGTTATTATTATGGTTATTATTTATTATGTTTATCTTTACGGTAGGGGGATTAGAGACTAAACTCCCACCCTTGACTGTAGTATAACACGGCTTGAGAAATCATTAACACCTGTCCATCGGGAAAGTCTTCTTTGGCGTCCTCTACCTCGTCCACCCCCCTGCCTACGGCCAGCTGGCCTTTGATGCGCCGCATTCTGCGCCAATATGTGCGCCCCTATGTGGGCACGCTGGCCATTGCCATTGTGCTGATGATGATATCCGCCGCCATGACGGGGGCGATGGCGAAGTTGATGGAGCCCATCATCGACAAAATTTTCACCCAGCAGCGGCGCGACATGCTTTTCCCTGTCGCCGGCATGGTTTTGCTGGTGTTTGTGGTGCGGGGGCTGGCCACTTACGGCCATACTGTCATGATGAACCGCATGGCGCAGCGCTGCATTGCCGATATGCAGCGCGATATGTTTGCGCATCTGGTTTATGCCGACCTTGCCTTTTTCCACGGCCAGCAAAGCGGCATGCTGCTGTCGCGCTTTGTATCCGACGTCAACCATATCCGCGCCGCGCTGAACCAGAGCCTGACGGGGCTGGGCAAAAACGTATTCACGCTTTTGTTTCTGGTCGGCGTGATGGTTTATCAGGATTGGAAAATGACGCTGGTTTCCATTTTCGCTTTTCCGGCGGCGGCGTATTTCGTTGCGCGCCTCGGCAAAAAACTGCGTAAGGTTTCGACCAGTACGCAGGTTGAAACGGGGCAGCTGACCAGCATGCTCGGCCAGGCGTTTCAGGGCAGCAAGCATGTGAAGTCCTACGGTATGGAAGAATTCGAAAAGGGGCGCATCAACAGCATCATCCAGCGTATCCTCGCGCTGATGAACCGCACTTACCGCGTGTCCGCAACCGCAACGCCGATTTCGGAATCGCTGAGCGGGCTTGCGATTGTGACGATTATTGTTTATGGCGGCATGCAGGTGATGGCGGGGCAAAGCACCACAGGGCAGCTGTTTTCTTTTATCGCCGCGTTTTTGCTGGCGTATGAGCCGATGAAGCGCCTTGCGCAGCTCAACAACGTCATGCAGATGGGGCTGGCGTCGGCAGACCGCATGTTCCAGATGCTCGATAGTCCACCCGCGATTGTTGATAAACCGGACGCTGCGCCGCTGTCCGTCGCGCAGCCGGAAATGGTTTTTGACGACGTGCGCTTTACCTACGCCGACGGAACGGAAGCTTTGAAAGGCGTCAGCTTCACCGTGCCCGCGGGTAAAACCGCGGCGCTGGTCGGGGAGTCCGGCTCGGGCAAATCGACTATTCTTAATCTTATTCCGCGGTTCTACGATGTCACGGGCGGCGCTATCTGCATTGACGGCATCGACATCCGCGATGTGACGCTGCAAAGCCTGCGCAAAAACATGGCGCTGGTCAGCCAGGAAGTCGCCATTTTCAACGATACCGTGCGCGATAACATTGCCTACGGCACCGAAGGCGCGACGGAAGACGAAATTATCGCCGCAGCCAAAAGCGCTGCCGCGCATGAATTCATTCTGGAGCTGCCGCAGGGCTATGACACCATTGTGGGTGAAAACGGCGTGAAGCTGTCGGGCGGACAGCGCCAGCGTATTTCGATTGCGCGCGCCATGCTGCGCAACGCGCCGCTTTTGCTGCTGGACGAGGCAACATCGGCGCTTGATACGCAGTCGGAGCGTCTGGTGCAATCCGCCCTCGACCGTTTGCAGGAAGGGCGCACCACGGTTGTCGTCGCGCACCGTCTTTCGACCATTATGGATGCAGATGTGATTTATGTTTTGAGTGAAGGCCGCATCGTCGAAAGCGGACGCCACGAAGAGCTTCTGGCCGCGGGCGGGGTTTATGGCCGTCTTTACGGCAACCTGCTGCGGGAGAGCGCGTAAGATGGTGGTTTTTCTGGCGCGTCTGGTTTTTCAGCTGCTGGCGGTTTATGCGGTTGTCTTGCTGCTGGTTTATGTCTGCCAGCGCAGCTTGCAATATTTCCCCGATAAAAATCATCCCGGCGACCCCAAGGAAAGCGCTGCGCCAAGCATGCGCGAAGTAGAGCTGCGCACCGAAGACGGCCTGACGCTGAATGCATGGTTTGCCGCGCCCGTGAAACGCGACGGTAAAATCGTGGTCATGTATCACGGCAACGCGGGGCACATCGGCCACCGCGCCGTGAAGGCACAGCATTTCATCGACAAAGGCATGGGCGTTTTGCTGGTCGAATACAGGGGTTTCGGCGGCAATATCGGCAGCCCGAGCGAGCAGGGTCTTTATAAAGACGGCCGCGCCGCCCTGAACTTCCTCGAAAAACAGGAATACGCTAATGCGCAGCTGGTGATTTACGGCGAAAGTATCGGCAGCGGTGTCGCGACGCAAATGGCATACGAAATCCAGCCGCGCTATCTTATCCTCGAAGCGCCGTTTTCAAGCGCGGCGGCGGTTGCGAAAAAGCGCTATTTCTTTTTGCCGGTCGATTGGCTGATGAAGGACCGTTTTGACAACATCGATAAAATCGGCGGCATCAAAACCAATTTGCTGATTGTGCATGGCGACGAAGATTCAGTTATTCCGATAGAGCTGGCGCAGATGCTTTATGAACGGGCCAATCACCCCAAGGAATTCATCACCATCAACGGCGGGCATCATAACGACCTTTATGACCATCACGCCGGTCATGTCGTGACCGAATGGCTGGAAAAACAAATTGCGGCGGAAGAACCCGCCGTCCAGCCTGCAGAATGATGGCCGATAATCATACCGGATTTACAGACAACATCCGCCGCGCCGCAGCCGAAGTTGCGGGCATGGCAAAGCATGTGCGTTTGAACGGCGATAAAATATCTGCCTACACCGCGGCGCTTTTGCAAACGCGCAAACCGCAGATGACGGCGCTTGATAACCAGACACTGGGCGGCGGCAAAACGCCTGAGCAGAAGGCGGCTTATGCGCTGGCGCTTGATGCTGTCAATTTCGGCTCCGGCTATTTTGAACTGGCACGCGAAAGTGGCGTGGCGCTTGAATACGCCGAGCTGGCGCTGCATTTGCGCGCGGCTTTTGATAACGAAGGCTTTGACAGGCCAGCGGCTTGGGCGGAAGTCACGCCTGCGCGCTGCCATGATATTTTCCGCATACCCACAGGCGCTCATGCGCGTCTGGATGAGCTGATGGCTCTATTCGCGCGTCATTTAAACGAAGCAGGGCAACGTATCATAGCGGATTACGCGGGGCAGGTGATGAACCTGCTTGAATCTGCGGGCGGCTCGGCAGAACGCCTCGCGTTTCTGGTCGGCGGCTGGCAGGGGTTTGCGGATGTGGCGGATTACCGCGGCATCGCCGTGCCCATCTATAAACGCGCCCAGATTTTCGCGGCGGATGTGTGGCTGTCATTTGGCGGCACAGGCGCGGCGGCGTTTCACGATATGCAGAACCTCACTATTTTTGCCGATAACATGGTGCCGCATGTGCTGCGGCATGCAGGCGTTTTGACCTACACACCGGATTTGGCCGCGCGCATTGATGCAGGCATAGAAATTGCCGCAGGCAGCGAGGAAGAGGTGGAACTCCGCGCTGTATCCATCCATGCGGTCGAGCGCATGCGCGAAGTGGCCGCCACAATAGACGGGCATACGTCTGTCACGGCGGTCAACCTAGACCATATTCTCTGGAATCGCGGCTACGAAGCTGATTTGATAGACCTGCCGCGCCACCGTACGTTAACGGTTTTTTATTGAACCGTATCTTTTTTGCGCTTGCCCAGCAAAAATCCGGCCAAAAGCCCCACGACTATACCGGCATCGTCCGCATAGCCCGTCCAGAAGAATTTCCGGTCGAGGAAGGCGAAAAGAAAATAGCCGCCCGCCGCGCCAAGCAATGCAAAACGCAGCGCCCGCGATTTGAACGCGCCGATGCCGCGGCAAACCATGATGTTGAAAAGGTTGGCAAACAATTGCCAGCCGCCGATAATGCCCGCGATAAGCGCCACCGGTGTGAACAGCCACTGCAAAAACGATAATGACGTGAAATCGGTTGTAACGAGTTTGTCGCCGCCGTAAGACGCGGCCGCAATCCCCAGAAAAACCGCAATGCGCCGCCATGAGTAGCGGAAATTGATGTCGATATCGATATAACCGCCGGAGCCCGCACCGCCGCCTTGTGCCGTGCGGCCGAATTTGGCAAGGCCGTCTGCGGCGTGCTCTGTCGCATTCTTCGGCGGCCCTGCGGCATCGCCGTAGATGCTGCGGTTTCTGAAATCGTTCCAGAAATTATTATTATCGCTCATGCGCGCGTCCTTTCGGCTACGCGGCGCGAAATTGTTTCCGCCGGGCGCTTACTTACGCTTGTCGATGGAAACGAATTCGCGCGCGACCGGGCCCGTGTAAAGCTGGCGCGGGCGGCCGATACGTTGCGTGGGCTCTTCAATCATTTCTTTCCACTGTGCAATCCAGCCGACGGTACGCGCCATGGCGAACAGAACCGTGAACATAGACGTGGGGAAGCCCATCGCCTTGAGGATGATGCCGGAGTAGAAATCGACGTTCGGATAAAGTTTTTTCTCGATGAAGTATTCATCCTGCAGGGCGATTCTTTCAAGTTCCATGGCGATATCGAGCAGCGGGTCTTTGATATTCAGCTCTTTCAGAACCTCGTGGCAGGTTTCGCGCATGATTTTCGCGCGCGGGTCGAAGTTTTTGTAAACGCGGTGGCCAAAGCCCATCAGGCGGAAGCTGTCGTTTTTGTCCTTCGCGCGTTTGATGCATTCGGGAATACGGTCAACGGTGCCGATTTCTTCGAGCATTTTAAGAACCGCCTCGTTCGCGCCGCCGTGCGCCGGACCCCAGAGGGAGGCGATACCGGAGGCGATACAGGCGAACGGGTTTGCGCGCGAAGAGCCCGCAAGGCGTACCGTCGATGTCGATGCGTTTTGTTCGTGGTCGGCGTGCAGGATGAGAATGCGGTCCATGGCGCGCGCGAGAATCGGGTTGATTTTGTAAGGCTCGCTCGGCACGGCGAACGTCATGTAGAGGAAGTTTTCCGCATAGCTGAGGTCGTTGCGCGGATACATGAAAGGCTGGCCGATGGAATACTTATAAGTCATCGCCGCAATCGTCGGCATTTTTGCAATCAGGCGGAACGCGGCGATTTCGCGCTGGCGTTGGTCGTCGATGTTGAGCGAGTCGTGATAAAACGCGGACAGCGCGCCAATCGTGCCGACCATGACGGCCATCGGGTGGCTGTCGCGGCGGAAACCGCGGAAGAAGAACTGCATCTGTTCGTGCACCATGGTGTGGTTGGTGACGATTTTGACGAATTCGTCTTTTTGTGCGGCGTTCGGCAAGTCGCCATTCAGCAGCAGATAACAAACTTCGAGGAAGTCGCTTTTCTCCGCGAGCTCCGCAATCGAATAACCGCGGTGAAGCAGTACGCCCTCATCACCGTCGATGTAGGTGAGGCCGCTTTCGCATGCCGCAGTCGAAGTGAAGCCCGGGTCATAGGTGAACATGCCGGTTTCGGCATAAAGCTTGCGGATGTCGATGACACGCGGCCCCGTGCTGCCGTCGAGAACCGGAAATTCAAATTGTTTGCCGGTTTCGTTATCGGTCAGGGTAACGGTTTTTTTGGATTGCGGCGCGGCGGCGGCGGAGTTTGTCATGATGCCTGGTTTCCTGAGAAAAAGAAGAACGTCGGGAGAGAGCATAAATCTCTTTGTTTAATAATAGTTTAAGTCTCTGCGATTTCAATTCATCCTTTGCCGCGCTGCGCAAAAAAATATTCCCGCGCTTCTGTTAATTTGGTAGTATTTTGTTAACATAAATACCATAAGATATGAACGACATAAGGTAATAAGGGGTCACATGTCCGGAAAACACAAAGCCGAGTACGAGTTTTATCCCGCCGAAAGCAAGCACGAGGGCGATTGCCACCGTTATTCCGGCGTGGACCATAACGGCCTCAGCGACAAAGGGCTTGAATCTGTGTCGCTGAACCAGAACCCTTATCAAAAAGAGAAATTCACGGCGACTTTCGTGTTTGATGCGCCGGCTGACAAGCGCGCACAGCGTATGGAGGCTGTTCTCGGCCTTCTTGCCGTCAATGGCGGTGTCAAGGCGGAGCCGAATTCGCATGGCAATGCTTCAGGCTTTAGCGTGGCGGTTGAAAACGTCGCGCAAAAAGATTTGATGAAGCTCGTCGTTGCGCTCACGCATGACGCGCCCAAGGATGCACGCGGCGATTCATCGCATTACGCCGTTCTGGGCACGGAAGTGGCGGGCCAGATTATCGCGGGTGAGCTGAAGCGGCTTGATTTGTCTCCGGTCGAAGCAGGGCTGGTTTCTATCAATACCGTGGGCATGTCTCAGGAAAGCGTTTTCCTGAAGGGGCTTGCCAAGCCGTCCGTTTATGTCGATGTGACTTTTGAAGGTTATCCCACATCACCCGTTGCTGCCATCCGCGAAAACGGCCAGATGAGCGAACTAAAAGGCGCCGTCGCGTATGAAGTCCAGAGCGAGGTTGAGCTGCGCAGCGGTCAGGCGCCGCGTGTCCTGCAGGCCATGAAAGATGCAGGCTTGCCCGCCAAACGTACCGAAGACGGGCAATATGTGATTGTTTCCGCGCCTGTGGACAGTGTGACGGGCGCGCTTCAAAAAGCGGGGCTGGTGGCACCGGCTATTCACGATGCTGTTAAGTCTGCGGCGGATGCAGCGCACCCCGGCCAGCAGCAAATCAATACCGAAATTGCCGCTGAAGGGATGGAGCGTTTGCGTAAAATGGCGGAGCGTACGCAGGTCGCCAAACCGCCCGCGATGCAATAAGATAAAAAGCGAAGTAAAAAAAACTGCCCTTTGCGGGGCAGCCTTTTTTATTGTGCCTGTAACGGCGGGTGCTTATGCAGCGCCCGGCGGTTTCGGCGCAGCGGCAGCGGCGGGGCGCTGGCGTGCGCTCACGTCGTCGTCGTTGGCGATGGCGCCGGATTTCAGCGTCTGCGGGAATGCGTCAACATCCACCACTGCACGGCGCAGCGTGTCGGTACGTTTCAGCAGTTCCGCTTCTTCGGCCGTAATCACTTTGGCGGTGACGGCAGCCTCGAGCATCGCGGCGCGCGGCATTTCTTTTTGCAGCGTGCCTGCTTTTTGCGCTTTGTAGAGTTTTTTCTCGACAGGTTCGCTCTCGACCACCGATTTGAAGGCGGCTTCAAGACGGCCGAGCGGTTCGTTCTCGTCCGCCGGCTTGAAGATGCCGGAAGTCAGACGCTCGCGGATTTCACCCGGATTGCGGATGGTATCCGCGGCCTGCTTGTCCAGTTTGTCGCTGGGGGCCGACGTCAGGAATTTATCCATGAACGGCACGGCCATACGCGGGAAGATAACCGGCTGCAGCAGTTTGCCCACCACCTTGTTCGGGTGGTTTTTAAGCGCCTGGTCAAGCGCCTTTTCGGCGTTGTTCAGGGCGTGCTGGCAAGCCCAATGCACCAGCGGCAGGTCTTCTTTTTTCTGGCCGTTCTTTTCGTAGTACCACAGTACCGTCGAGGCAAGGTACAGGTTGCTGTACACATCGCCAAGGCGGGCAGATACACGCTCGCGGAATTTCAAACCGCCGCCGAGGGTGCCAAGGGTGGCTTCGGCCGCAAGGTTGAAGGACGCACTGAGGCGGTTAATCTGGTTGTAGTACGTCTTGGTTTGTTTATCGACGCCCTTCGGCTTTTTGCTGAACGCGCCGCCGGTGATGCCATAGACGAAAGCCTTGGCAAAGCTGCGCACACCGTTGCCAACATGCTTGGCCATCGTTTTGAGCAACTTGCCGAGGGCTTTGTTCGGGTTCGGCTCTTCCGCCGCCTGAAGCTCTTTCAGGACGTAGGGGTGCGCACGCACCGCGCCCTGACCGAAAATAATCAGGTTGCGGGTCATGATGTTCGCGCCTTCGACCGTGATGGCGATGGGGATGCCTTTATAGAGGTCGGCGAAGGTGTTCTTCGGCCCGTTCGATACCGCCTTGCCACCGTGGATGTCCATGGCGTCGTTGACGATGGTACGCATGGATTCAGTCAGGTGGTATTTCAGGATGGCCGAGGGAATAGCCGGACGCTCGCCCGTATCGACCATTTGCAGGGTCGCTTCGCGCGCGGCGTTCATCATATAGGTCAGGCCGGCCATTTTGCCGAGCGGCTCTTCGATACCTTCGAAATTCGAAATCGCGGTGTTGAATTGCTTGCGCGTGCGGGCGTATGCGCCGCTGGCGAAGCTGGACAGTTTCGCACCCGCCGTGGACAGCGCGGGCAGCGACAGCGAACGGCCGACAGCAAGGCTCTCCATCAGCATTTTCCAACCCTGGCCAGCACGCTCCGGCCCGCCGATGATGTTGTCGAGCGGGATGAAAACGTCTTTGCCTTTGTTGGGGCCGTTGTGGAACGGCAAATCCATCGGGCGGTGGCGGTCGCCGATTTCAACGCCCGGCGTATTGCTGGGGATGAGGGCGCAAGTGATGCCGATGTCTTTTTTGTCTTTGCCGAGCAGGTTGTCGGGGTCTTCCAGTTTGAACGCAAGGCCAAGCAGCGTGGAGACGGGGCCGAGCGTGATGTAGCGCTTTTCCCAGTTCAGCTTGATTCCCAGTTCGCCCTTTTCGTTTTTGCAAACGACGCCGCGCGCCGTCATGCTGCCCGCGTCGGAGCCTGCATCCGGCTCCGTCAGGGCGAAGCAGGGGACTTCGCGGCCATCAGCGAGGCGCGGCAGGTAGTATTCCTGCTGCTCTTTCGTGCCGTAGGCATGAATAAGTTCTGCCGGGCCGAGGGAGTTCGGCACCATCACCGTGACCGCGGCGGCGATGCTGCGGCTGGCGATTTTAATCACCACGGCGGAATGCGCGGCGGAGGAGAAACCATGCCCGCCATGCTCTTTCGGAATTTCGAGGCCCATGAAGCCTTCTTTTTTGATGAAGTCCCAGACTTCCTTGGGCAGGTCGCCGTCCTGACTGACTTTGTAGTTGTCAATCATCGCGCAAAGCTTTTCGACGGGGCCGTCGATAAAAGCCTGCTCTTCGGCGCTCAGCTGCGGCTTGGGCAGTTTGAACAGCACGTCCCAGTCGGGCGTGCCTTTCATCAGCTCGCCATCCCAGCCCACGGTGCCGGATTCAAGCGCTTCCTTTTCGGTCTGCGACAATGACGGCAGAATGCTTTTGAAAGCATCGACAATTTTTTTGCTAAGCGGTGCCATGAAGACGGTCCTTCCTTGTTGACAAAAACACGTTAAATCTTGTTACACACCGTTTTGTCTCAGAAAGACTCTATCAACCGCGATGCCGCTTGGGCGGCTTGTTATTCTTGTGCTGGCTGTGTCTTGATATGTTAAGATTTATAGGACATTCGATGGCCGAGGCCAATAGGGAAAATTATTAGCCATAAACCGCGCCAATGTTGCAGGGCGGCAAATCAGTAAGCCTACGCTGACAGCGTTGTATTCACGGCATTTCAAACAGAGCGTGATGCCCGCGCGAAGCGGGCATGAACTTACTTATATAAGAAATAGTTTTTAAGAGCGCGGCACAGGCGGCGTTTGCGGCTTGGCTGTGTTTGTTTTTTCTGCGGCGGGAGTAGCGGGCGCTGCATTCTTCGCATTTGCGAAACGCTCTGCGAGCGGTGTTTCCGGCAGAGATAAGGGGGCTGTGCTGTTTTGTGATGGCGGCGGCGCTACAGGCGCAGCGTTGTTATTGTCGTCATAGGACGGCTGCCCCCAGTCAAAACTGACATTCACACGGCCGAGTGTGCCGACGAAAACCGACAGGCTGACAGCCCATGCCATCGCGCGCCCCATGCCTTCGCCGGTTTCGCGCAGAGCTTGTTTGGGGTTGAATGCGGCGATGGATTCTTTGCGCTCTTCCGGTGATTTCATCATAAAGCGTACTGTTTTGGCGGCGACGTAAATGCCTGTCATCACGCCCGCGGCCGCGATAGGTCCTGCGAAAAGCCCCACGGCTGCACCCGCAAACCCGCCCATGAAAGCGCCTGCGACAGCGCCGATAACCGGACTGCCCAGCGACGCTGCGTAAAGTCCGACAGCGGCCACTTGCGCGGCGGTTTTGAGTGCTTTTTTGCCGAAATCGCGGATGTTCATGGTTTTATGCCTTGCTTAAATATACGCGTAAAAATTATCAGGCCACATCCGACAATCGCGCCAGCGTTTCTTCCTTGCCCAGAATTTCGGCGACATGGAAGATAGACGGGCTGTTGGTCGTACCGGTGATAGCGGCGCGGAGCGGCATGGCGACTTTGCCAAGCTTCAGGCCTTTTTGCGTGCCGTATTCTTTCAGCGCGGCCTCGATTTTCTCGGCTTTAAAATCGTCGAGGGATACAAGTGTTTGTTTCATCTCGCCCAGCATGCCGCGCGTATCGGCGTCCAGCACCTTGGCCGCGTCTTCGCTCAGCGGCAGCGGGCGCGGACGCACGAAAAACAGACCGGCATCGGCCAGCTCGATAAGCGTGCTCGCGCGCTCTTTCAACGCGTGCAGGCCGGATTTGAAACGGGCGATGCCCGCCGCGTCCGGCTTCGCGCCGAGTTTTTCCTCGATATACGGCATGGTCAGTGCCATCAGGCGCTCTTCGTCGGCCTGACGCATGTAATGCGCATTCACATGCGCCAGTTTGGTGAAATCCATGCGCGAGGGGGATTTGCCGATACCATCCAGCGTGAACAGTTTGACGGCTTCTTCGGTATCCACAATTTCGGTATCGCCATGACCCCAGCCGAGGCGCAGCAGGTAATTGCGCATCGCTTCGGGCAAATACCCCTTGTTGGCGTATTCGTGCAGACCGACGGCGCCGTGGCGTTTGGACAGCTTCGCGCCGTCTTCGCCCAAAATCATCGGTATGTGGGCGAACTTGGGCACGTCCCAGCCCATGGCGTCGTAAATCATGCGCTGGCGGAAAGTATTCGTCAGGTGGTCGTCGCCACGGATAACGTGCGTGATGCCCATATCATGGTCATCGACAACGACGGAGAGCATATAAGTCGGCGTGCCGTCGCCGCGCAGCAAAATCATATCGTCAAGCTGCGTATAGGGCACGCGCACA
>DDBY01000094.1:3334-4386 GCA_002334985.1 Micavibrio sp. UBA2020 | reverse complement strand
AGATCCTTATCTGTTTTTTCGGGCGCGGCAGCGGCGGGTTTGGCTTCCGGCGGGGCAGGCGGCTGTACGGGCGGCAGCGGGGCGGGGGCGGCCGTTTGTACGCGCGTGCGCCCTGCGGCGGCATCCATGTATTCGTGCAGATAGGCGAATTTGCGTTTGCCCTCGTCATCGCCGAAAGTATGGGCGCGGCTGCGCTCCACGATTTTTGCAAGGTCGAGGCCGAGGTAGGGATTGCCGTCCGCCTCCGCCGCGCGGCGCAGCGCCAGCGTTGCCGGATGCGCCGCGCCGAGCGAGCGGCGATGCCGCTCAAGGTCAGCGGCCGCATAGGCCTGACGCAGCGCCGTGTTGCCCGCCAGCAGCTTTTCAAGCGGGGGCATGCCCGCGCCCTTCGTAAAGCTTTCGCCCGTGCCGATTTTGCCCGCCGCGTCGATGCGCGATTGCACATAGCCGCCGCTGCGGATTTCTTTTTGGTCATCAAGCGCGCCGGTGGTGATGTCGCGCAGGTAAGCCTGCAGCTCGAAATTCAAATACAAATCCAGCCACGGGCGGTTTTCAAACGTCCTGTTCCAAAGCGCGGCGCCGACATCGCGTATTGCATCCGCGTCATTTTTACCGGCAGCCTTTGCTTTTGCCCATGTTTCATCGGCAAGGATATAGGCACCGCCATCGCCATAGGCGCTTTGCGTGCCGGCGCGGTTTTGCAAATAATCCCAATGTGCGTTATCGCCTTGCAGGCGTGCTTCGAAGGCGATGAGAACTTCCATCGACAGCGCGGCGGCTTCGATAGAAAGGTTGCGCGTCACACGGCTTTCGATGTCCCAGTTATGTTCGTAGGAAAGCAGGGCAGATTTGTCCTGCATCGCGTGCAGGATTTCATGCGCGATGGTCTGGCGCAGCGATATTTTGTCAGTCTCCACAGGGGCCAGCACTGCGCCCAGTGAAGGCACATATTGCGCCCCCATTCCCAGCGGCAGTGTCGGGATGTTGCAAAACTGGATTTGTTCCCGCACGGCCATTTCCACCAGCGGCCGTCCGGTCAGCGGCAGCTTCGC
>DDBY01000094.1:0-2997 GCA_002334985.1 Micavibrio sp. UBA2020 | reverse complement strand
AGGCGTTTGTCGTCAGACAGGTTATCGTTCACGGGGGTTTTGGCATTGCGCTTGAAAATCGCTTCGGTATCGGCGCTGATGCTGCGCCCCTCCAGCGACGGCTTGAGCGTTTGCGCCGCAGCGGGCTTTTGCGTCTGCGCGGCAGCTTCGGGCGTGTCCATGCGCGCGGCGGTGGTGCTGCATCCGCCCAGCATGACGGCGGCCAAAAAAGCCGCGCCAATCCTGCAGCGCGTTTTTTTCGCGGCACGTCCGAACGTTTCTCGCAATCGGCGTTTGTCTGCCATGCGTCCTCGCCTGCCACCGGCCGGCTGTTGTTGCTGGAAAACCGGCGTCAGTCTAGCAGACGGGCAACTTTTGACAAGGTTCTACGCGCCGTATAGATATTTTCTTATTCTGCGGCGCGACATTTTAAAATGAATATAAAAACAGCTGCTTAGAAACAATGTTATGGCATTTAAAGGGTGCCCGCGGTTATTGCGCCTGCAACATACGCCCGAGCGTACGCCCGCCGACCAGATGCAGGTGCAGGTGCGGCACTTCCTGCCCGCCGTTTGCACCGCAATTCGACAAAACGCGGTACCCGCTCTGCGCGATGCCTTCGGCGCGGGCAATCTCGCCCGTCGCGCGCATCAGGGCGGCGATTTCATCGGCGCTGGCGCGGGCGCTGAAATCGTCCATATCGACATAGGCGCCCTTGGGGATGACCAGCACATGCACCGGCGCTTGCGGGTTGATGTCGCGGAAAGCCAGCACATGTTCGTTTTCATACACTTTGCCGCACGGGATTTCACCGCGCAGAATGCGGGCGAAAATATTGTTCGGGTCGTATGTTTTGGCGGCGGCTTGGCTCATGGCTTGTCCTTTGGCGTCGGTGTTTTGTATGATTGAACGGCGGCATTTGCCGCAGGCAGTCTATCACCATCGCGCCCGCATGGCCATAGCAGCGCCCCGCACGGGGCACAGAAGGACGATAATATGTTCGATTTCACATTTGACGCCATCATGGCGTTTCATCAGGCGGTCTTTTTGACGGGCGGGCTTATCATGTCGCTGCTGGGCGGGGCGATAGTGCTTTATTGTCTGCATACCTATCTGCGCGCGCTGCGCGTGCCGGCGATTATTACGGGTGTGCGCCGCAGCGGCAATATGTTTTATCCGCTTTATCGCTACATGATGCCGTCGGGCGATACTTATGAAACGGTTTCCGACACAGGCTCCAACATGACCAAAGGAAAAGAAACCGGGCGCGAAGTTATCATTTACGTTTTTCCCGAAGAGCCGCAAAACATACGCACCAACCTGCTGGGTATTTTTTTGCTGGGTTGTGTTTTTCTGGTGCCGGGGCTGGTGCTGCTCGGCGTTGGTCTGTTTTCCTATCCGATGACAGGGATGAGCTTTGCCGCGCTGGCGATTTTTATTGTGGTGGGCCTGATGCGCATGCGCAAAATCTGGCTGCCGCCCTCAGAGCGCAAGGGCGTGAGCGCCTTCCGCGCCGAAATGCAGCGCCGCCGCGAAGAAAAATTCGGCAAGATGGAGCGCACCACCATCGAAGACTACAAACAAACACCCGCCGGCCAAAAATATACAACGGAAAACGAGCAGGCACAGCGCATGGCCATGCCGATTTTAGCCTTGATGGGCATCGCGGCGCTGTGGGGGGCGTGGTACTTCGGCAATAGCGTTTATGAGCTCACGGTGCATGGCGCGCAGGCGGAAGGCGTTGTCACAGGCTTTGAAACATCGCGCGGCAGCGACAGCACGATATACCGCGCCCGCGTATCTTTCACCGATGCGCGCAGCGAAAACCATGTCTTCACCGAGCGCAGCGGCAGCAGCCACCCGTTTGTGGAAGAGGGCGAGAAAGTCGCCGTTCTTTATGCGCCCGATGCGCCGTCTGAAAAAGCCATGATAGACCGCGGTTTGCTTTTGAACGCGCTGGTGCCTGCGCTGATAGGTTTGATGGGCGCCGGATTCCTTGGCCTTTCCGCATCGATGTGGCGCGCGCGCCGCCGCGCTGTTGAAAACAGATAAGCCGTAAAAAAAAGAACGAAAAAAAAGAGCTGCCCCCGCGAGGGCAGCTCTTCAGTTTTTTCCCCATCATGTCCGGGAGGACACGAAACCCGGTATTTACGTCCCGGCGGACGCGACCCCGAAAGTCGAAAGAGTCCGTAGAAATATTTATCCGGTAATCAAAACCCGATTTAGGCGTGCAGCCCCGCAGGTCTCGCGCGGTGTTGCGGCGCGGGTGCGGGCTTGACGGCCTTGACGGCTTTTTTGCCGAACTCGCTGCTGGCAGCTGCGCTGACACCGCTCAGGTCGGCTTTGGCGCGCATGAGTTGCCCCAGCGTATCGGCAAGGTCGGGACGCGATTTCAGTTTTTCGATTTGTTCGTCAACCTGTTCGCTGCGCCACTGCACAACACCCGTGCGCACGCGCAGATGGTTCTTGTCGCCCTTGAAGGCATTGGCGAGGCTTTCGGCCTCCGCCTCGCGGCCTTTGTGTACGATGACAAAACGTGCCACGTCGGCGCCCAGACCGTTATGGGCTGCGTCGTCGTGGCCTTTGCCTACATAGATGTATCCTTTGATGTCGCTCATTGTTGTATCCTCCCGGTTTTTTAACGATATCGCCGCTTTTTGCGCTGCTGCGGCGTTGCCGTTGTATATCTAGACTTTATGCAAATAAAGTTAACGATTGGTGAAGAGCGCGGGGTTTTTACACGGCTTTTGGGGCGGGGTATTTAGCTGTTATTTTTCAATGGCTTATATAGCCGTTCCGGCCGCAGTTTTTACGCCGGATTTTAGGCTTTTTTGACCTAAAACGCGCCCGATGCGCCAAAACGATTCTTGCCATCACCGTGAATATGTTGAATCATGCCCTGCCCGCAAGGATTCCGTGCCTGCCGCGCCACCCGTTTTTTGCGGCGGCAGCAGCGTTTCATGCGGCATTTGTATAGTCAAAGATGCAGTCTTTTTATGACGACAGCGGATACAGAGT
>DDBY01000177.1 GCA_002334985.1 Micavibrio sp. UBA2020 | reverse complement strand
AAACGTTATCCTGATTGACCGCCTTTCGCTCGAAGGCGACGCCGGTCTTGTCGCGCTGACGGGGGAAACGGGCGCGGGCAAATCTATTTTGCTCGATGCGCTCGGCCTTGCACTGGGTGCGCGGGCAGAGGCCGGACTGGTACGCCAGGGCGCGGCACAAGCCACCGTCACCGCATCATTCGAATTGCCCGCACGTCATCCGCTGCGCGATTTTCTGGCTGAACACGGCATCGACGGGGCAGAGCAGATTATCCTCCGCCGCAGTGTCGCGAAGGACGGGCGCAGCAAGGCTTTCATCAACGACGCCGCCGTTTCCGTGCAGTTTTTGCGCGATGTCGGCGCGCAGCTGATTGAAATTCACGGGCAGTTTGACACGCATGGGCTTCTGGATAGCGCCACGCATGTAGACACGCTGGACGCTTTCGCCGAAACATCTGCAGACGCGCGTGCCGTTACCGCAGCATGGGACGGCTGGCGCGCCGCCCTTGGCAAGCTTGAAGAAGCCAAGGCCGGTATCGACGCCATGCGCCTGCAAGAAGAATATTTGCGCTATACCGTGGCAGAACTTGAAAAGCTTGCGCCCAAAGGCGGCGAAGAAGCCGTACTGGCCGAAAAACGCCAGCGCCTTTTGAACCGCGGCAAACTGACCGAGGGGCTTTCGCAAGCCGCCGACATCATCACGGCGGATAACGGCCTGCAAAATCTTTGCGGCAGGCTGGAAGGCGTGCTGGAGCGCCTTTCCGCCAAATCCGGCGATACGCTCGCCCCGATGCTGGAAACGCTTGCGCGTGTACGCGCGGATATCGAAGACCTCGGCTGGCAGGCGGAGCGTTTGCTGAATGCGGACGACGCCGACGCCGCTAACATCGAAGACATCGAAGAGCGTTATTTCGCCCTGCGCGATTGCGCCAAGAAACACCGCTGCACACCCGATGACCTGCCTGCCGTTCTGGATGACCTGTCGCAAAAACTGCGCCTGATTACCCACCGCGACGATGCGCTGGGCGAGCTTGAGGACGCCGTTAAACGCGCGCGCGGCGATTACATCGCCCTTGCCGAAAAGCTTTCCGCCAAGCGCCAGAAGGCCGCCGGAAAACTGGCCAAAGCCGTAAACGCGGAGCTGCCCGCGCTGAAGCTGGATAAAGCAAGATTTGACGTCGAGTGCAAAAAATCCGCAAACGAAGACGACTGGGGACCCCAAGGCATAGACCGTGTGCGTTTCGTGGTTGCAACCAACCCGGGCGCCGCGCCGGGCCCGCTGGATAAAATCGCATCGGGCGGGGAGCTGAGCCGTTTTATGTTGGCGCTGAAACTTATTTTATCCGGCGGCGGCAGCGTCCCCACGCTGATTTTCGACGAAGTCGATAGCGGCATCGGCGGCGCGGTTGCCGATGCGGTGGGGCAGCGTTTGCAGCGTCTGTCCCTGCATTGTCAGGTTCTGGTCGTCACGCACAGCCCGCAAGTGGCCGCGCGCGCCGCCCATCACTGGCACGTCGCCAAGACGGAGCAAAAGGGCACTGTCGTCACCCGTATCACCCCGCTGACGGAACTTTCCGCACGGCAGGAAGAAATCGCCCGCATGCTGTCGGGCGCGAATATCACGACAGAAGCGCGCGCGCAGGCTGCAAGACTTTTGGAGAACGCGGAGAAGCATGTCCCCGCCGCCTAAAAAATCCGTCAAATCGCTGGAAATGGAAGCCACACTGCTGCGCGCGCAAATTGCGCGGCATGATATTCTTTACCACCAGCAGGACGCACCGGAGATTTCCGACGCCGAATACGACAAGCTGAAACGGCGGCTGGAAGACATCGAAAAAATTCTGCCGCCCACCGACGGGCTTTTCAGCCCCACGCAAAGCGTCGGCGCGAAACCCGCCGCGGCCTTCGCCAAGGTACGCCACCGCGTGCCCATGCTCTCGCTCGGCAATGCCTTCAGCCCCGAAGACGCCGCAGATTTCTGCGAGCGCGTGCGCAAATTCCTGAACCTGAGCGAGGATACGCCGCTGGAAATACTGGCCGAGCCGAAAATCGACGGTCTTTCCTGCAGCCTGCGCTACGAAAACGGAAAATTCGTGCAAGCCGCCACCCGCGGCGACGGCGAAGAAGGCGAAGACGTCACCGCCAATATCATGACTGTCGCCGATGTGCCCAAAACCATCACAGGCGCGCCGGATATCCTTGAGGTGCGCGGTGAAATTTACATGACCCGCGACGATTTCGATGCGCTGAACGCCGCACAGGAAGCGGCAGAAGATAAAATATTCGCCAACCCGCGCAACGCGGCGGCAGGTTCGCTGCGCCAGCTGGACCCGACCATCACCGCGCGCAGGCCGCTCAGGTTTTTTGGCTATGCGCTGGGCGAAACGTCTGCCCCCATCGCAGACACGCAAGAAGGCATCCGCGCCGCGCTTGAACAATTCGGGTTTCAAATTCCCGCACCTGCTGCTGTTTGCGGCACGGCGGACGCACTGGTCACGTTTCATGAAAACGTTTATGGCGCGCGGCCGGATATTCCCTATGACCTCGACGGCATTGTTTACAAGGTGAACAGCCTTGAATTCCAGCGTCGCCTCGGCTTTATCAGCCGCGCGCCGCGCTGGGCGATTGCACATAAATTTCCGGCGGAACAGGCCGAAACCGTACTTGAGGCTATCGAAGTGCAGGTCGGCCGCACGGGGACGTTGACGCCGGTTGCGCATTTAAAACCCGTGAACGTCGGCGGTGTTATCGTATCGCGCGCAACCCTGCACAATCAGGATGAAATCGAGCGCAAGGATGTGCGCGCGGGCGACCATGTGATTATCCAGCGCGCGGGCGATGTTATCCCGCAAATTGTGCGCAGCCTGCCCGAAAAGCGCGGCGCGGACAGCCTGCCATACGTTTTTCCGCAGAACTGTCCGGCCTGCGGCCGCGCTGCTGTGCGCGCCGAAGACGAAGCCGCCACGCGCTGCACCGGCGGGCTTTTGTGCCCCGCGCAGGCAGTGGAGCGGCTGAAGCACTTTGTCAGCCGCCTTGCTTTCGATATAGAAGGGCTCGGCGATAAAATCATCCGCGAATTTTACGACGAAGGTATCGTGCGCCTGCCCGCCGATATTTTCCGCCTTGCCCGCCATACCGACGCGCTGAAAGAACGCGATGGCTGGGGCGAACTTTCCGTGAGCAATTTAATGAGCGCGATTGACGCACGCCGCCGCATCGGGCTGGAGCGTTTTATTTACGCCCTCGGCATCCGTCAGGTCGGGCAGGCAACGGCCAAGAAGCTAGCCATGCATTACGAAACGCTGGAGAACTTGCGCGCGCATATCCCCGCCACGGCGGATGCTGAAAGCACGGCGTATCAAAACCTGATTGCCATCGAAGACATCGGCCCTGCGGTTGCAGCCGACATCATCGCTTTTTTCAACGATGCGCAGCAAATGGCCGCGGTGGATGATGTTTGCGCCGAACTTGATATACAGCCCTATATCCGCGTGCAGACAGGCGATTCCCCCGTTGCCGGAAAAACCGTGGTTTTTACAGGAAAACTGACGCGCCTTGGCCGCGAAGAGGCAAAGGCGCAGGCCGAAGCGCTGGGCGCCAAGGTCGCCGGCAGCGTATCGAAAAACACGCAGTATGTGATTGCAGGCGAAGATGCCGGCAGTAAGCTTAAAAAAGCGGCGGAGCTGGGTGTCACCGTGCTCAGCGAAGACGAATGGCTCAGCCTTGTCGGAAAAGCCTGACGTTCAGCACGCATATTCAAGAAAAATCAGTCGCGGCCCTTGGCTTCACGCTTGAGCGCGTAGAGTTTTTCGAGCGCACTCTCCACGTCCTGCGACAAGTCGCGGCGCTCGATAAAATCACGCCCGCCCGCATTGCGGGTGATGGACATTTCAAGCGCACGGCTGAGAATGTCGGAAATCACGACGTCTTTTTGTTCCAGCGAAAGCGTCAGCGCTTCGAGGATAAGGTCGCTCAGACGTTGGTAAGGCCTATCTTCAGTCATAATCGTATTCAATTCCTGTGTTCTTTTATCCATACGTCCGGCGCCTCGCCGTCAGCACATCCTTTTAAGCTTTCGGCGGACGCGGCGCTGACGGGTCAGGCTTTTTTGGCGCAAGACCCGGCGGCGGCAAACGCGATGCCATGAAAGTATCAACCTCTGCCAGCCATGCGTTTCTGAGCGCATCTTTTTCGTGCCAGACTTCATGCTGCGCATCTGCGATATCCACGCGGCGGCAATTCGGCAGCAGACCTGCCGCACGCTCTTGCGCCGGACGGTCCACTACGTTTTCATGCCCCGATATTTGCATCAGCACGGGCGTCTTTATGCCTTTCAAATAATCTTCCTGTCCGAGGATGTCAATGGACTGGAAGGTATGATAGACCCAGCCGTAGGTCGGGTCGCCCGTTTTCAGATCCGGCTTTGCCTTGAGGATATCCAGCGCGGCGTTAAAGCGCGCTTCGTCGCCGGTTTTATTGTTGTCTTTGAAGGCGTTTTTCTCTTCGCTCCAGTCGCTGCCGCCTGGAATGTATTTATCAAGATAGTTTCCGGCCTTGGCAAACTTCGCCATCTGGCGCGCAAGCGGTTTGGGCAGCGTGCCCGTATTGATATCCAGCATCGGCGCGCTGAGCATGGCGCTGTCAAAGACGCCCTCATGCTCTTTCAGATAGCGCAGGCCGATATGCGCCCCCATCGAATGCGCCATCATGAACATCGGCCCCGACGGCGCCTTGTCCACCACGTTTTGCGTGAACTGGTGCAGGGTTTCAATTTGCTCGTCGTATCCTTCGTGGTGCATTTTTTGCGGGCTGCCCTGCAAATAACGCTCCGACCCGCCTTGGCCGCGCCAGTCCATCAGCCAGACGTCGAAGCCGCGCTCTTTCATATCGCGCGCCGCTTCAAAATATTTTTCGATGCTTTCGCGGAAGCCCGGCAGCATCACAACGGTGCCCTTGCTTTCACCATCCGCCTTCAGGCTGCCATAGCGAATATCTGCGCCCTTGGCATTGGTGAAGCTGCCCCATTTGAAGCCGTCCGGCTCGCTGAAAGGATGTACGGGTTTTTCCGTCATGCACGCGGCCCTTTCGCAGCGTTTCTGGGCGCGTTCTGCGCCGCTTCGTTGTCGTTGACCGGTTGGCGTTTGCGCTCGAACGCCGCATGGCAGTTGGCAAGAAATCCATCGATTGCGCCCCACCAGCTTTTGCGCAAATCATCACGCTCCAGCCAGAAGGCATGGCTCGCCTCCGGCAAATCGCACACCTGCGCCTGCGGCATACGCGCGGCGGCGCGGCGGATGGTATCGTTGTCTATCATGTTGTCACGCCCGGCAATGCCCAGCAGCACAGGCGTTTTAATAGTTTCCAGCACACCCGGTGCATTCAGCGCCGCTGTCGCGCGGTAGATATTATCGGCATAGGCAATCGTCGGGTCTTCG
>DDBY01000215.1 GCA_002334985.1 Micavibrio sp. UBA2020 | reverse complement strand
AAGTACGAGGGGGTATTCACCCTGCAAATCAAGGGCGACGGCCCTATCCGGATGCTGGTTGCCGATGTGACGCATCTGGGCGAGGTGCGCGCCTATGCCAGTTTTGACGAACAGGGTGTCAAGAAACTCGCCAAACGCAAAAAAGATACCGAAAACGGCCATTACCACCTTTTGGGCAAAGGTTATATCGCCTTCACGGTTGACCAGGGGCAGGTTGAAAACCGCTATCAGGGGATTGTCGAGCTGAAGGGCGACAGCATTGTCGAGGCGGTTCAGCATTACCTGACGCAGTCGGAGCAGATTAAGACCTCTTTCAAACTGGCTGTGCATCCGCAAGATGGCCAGTGGCGCGCAGGCGCGATTATGATACAGCAAATGCCCGAAGACGATGCGGGGCGCAAGGTTGCGGCCGAGGTTTCGCTCGACGACTGGGCGCGGGCGGTCATGCTGCTGGATACCTGTTCGGACGGGGAGATTTTGTCGCCCGCACTGCATTCTGCCGATGTGCTTTACCGCCTTTTCAACGAAGACGGCGTGCGTGTTTATTCGCCCACGCATCTGCGTTTCAAATGCCGCTGTTCGCGCCACCGTGTGGAGGATATTCTGCGCACCATTCCGCGCGCGGAGCTGGAGGATATCTGCCAGAAAGAAGGGCATGTATCGATTAAGTGCGAGTTTTGCAGCGAAGAATATCTCTTCAACAGCAACGAGCTCGACGACGTCTATGAGGAGAAAAACACATGATGAAAACCTTTTTTGCACGCCGCCGTTTTATGGGGCTGGCCGCGGGCTTTGCCGCTGTGCTGATGCTGTCGGGCTGCCTGACGTCAAACGTCGCTAACGAATGGCCGGATATCGCCTATGGCAAGACGCCTGCCGTGCGCGTCAATGCTGCGCGTCTGGATATTCAGGATGCTTACCGTGCCCCCATGGGCGCGCCGAACGTTGACCACTTGTTCAAGGTTACGCCATCTGTTGCGGCGCAAACGCTGGCCAGCCGTCAGGTCGTACCTGTCGGGTCTGCGGGGGTGATGCGCGTGATTGTGGAGGATGCTTCCGTCCGCCGCTCCACCTTGCCGCCGAAAGAAGGCATGCTGGGACTTTTCCCGACCGAACCCGACGAGCAGTTTGACGCCCGCGTTGCCCTGAGATTCGAATTGGCGGATGAAGCCGCGCCGGATATCGTTATCGGCCGCGCCAGCGTCGTGGCCACGCGCGAGCGCACGCTTGCGGGCGGCGCAACGCTCGCGCAGCGTGAAAAGGCCTATCATGACATCGTGCAGGCGCTGGTTGATGATTTGTCGCAAGGTATCGGCACAACGGTGGGCAGCACTTTCGGCCAGCAATAAACCGTTACGGTTCGCATAAAAAAGCCGGTGTCAAAAAATTGCACCGGCTTTTTTATGTGCGTTTCTACAGTGTTTTAATCGCGCCAGAAACGCGGGGCGAGCAGGACGAACATTGTCAAAAATTCCATCCGTCCCAGCAGCATGGCAATAGACAAAATCCATATCGCGTCTGCATCCAGCGTGGCGAAAGTGCCGGAAGGGCCGATAATAGGGCCGAGACCCGGGCCGACGTTGCTGACCGCCGAAATCGCGCCCGACACCGCCGTGGTAAAATCAAGCCCCGTCAGGTGCAAAAGGATGGTGACGGCCATCCAGGTCAGGATATGCACAAAGAAAAACACGGCAACCGACATCAGCACGTCGTTATCGACGACTTTATTGTTGTAATGCACCTGAAACACGCCATGCGGCACGATAAGCCTGCGCACCTGCTGTTGCACCATCGCCCAGAGGATTTGCAGACGGAAGGTCTTGATACCGCCAGCGGTTGAGCCTGAACAGGCGCCGAGATACATCGCGACAAAGGCGACGCCTTCGGCCAGCGGCCCCCACTTGCTGTAATCGCCGCTGGCAAAGCCGCTGGTGGTCATCAGCGTCGTCAGCATGAAAATAGAGCTGCGCACAGCGTCAAAGAAAGTCTTTTGCCCCGTCCAGAGCAGGAAAAACGCCACAATCATCGAAAGCGAGAGCAAAATGCCGAAAAAGGCGCGCACCTGCGCATCGTCAACGACGGCGCGGCCGTTGCCTTTGAGCATGCGCACATACTGCACGAAGGGCAGCGCGCCCAGCCACATGAAAACGATAACAATCCAGTCGATAGTGGGGCTGTTGAAATGACCGATGGAGGCATCGTAATTGGCGAAGCCGCCCGTCGCCACCGACGTCATGGCGTGGCAGAAAGCGTCGAACAGCGACATGTCGGCTGCAAACAGCAAAAGCGCGCAGGCCAGCGTCAGCACGAAATACAGGGTCAGGATATAAAGCGCCATTTGCTGGGCACTCGGCAGAACCTTTTCCATGCCGAAGGACTGGGTTTTAAAAATCTGCATCCCCGATACCTGCAGGAGCGGCAGGACGGCCAGCGCGACGACCAAGAAGCCGATACCCCCCAGCCATTGCAGCATGGCGCGCCAGAGCAAAATGCCCTTGGGCAGATCATCCAACCCCGTAATCACCGTCGCGCCCGTGGTGGTCAGTCCGGACATTGCTTCGAAAAATGCGCGGGTATAGGACAGCTGAATTTCGGCAAAACAGAAAGGCAGCGCGGCGAAGGCCGTCATAAAAATCCAGCTGATGGACGCAAGGACAAATGTCTGGCGCAGGTTGAGCGCAAAGGATTTTTCGCGGTTTGAAAAAATGAGGGCAAAGCCGACAAAGGCGGTAATCAGCTGGGCGCTTGCAAAGACTTTCCAATCGCCGCTTTCATGTGCAAGGTCCACAAGCGCGGGCAACAACATCGCGGCGGACAGGATGAGCAGCAGGATGCCGATGATATAAAAAACGGGTTTGAAGCTCATGCCGCGCGCATCCTCGTTTTCCTAGTTGATTTGCCGCGGCGTATCGGGCGCGTCCAGCGAAAAGGCGGGAATGTCGATATCGACCATGCGGCCATCCGCCGTTTCCATGGCATAGCTGCCCATCATGATGCCGCTGGGCGTCGAAAGGGGCGTGCCGCTGGTATATTCAAAACTTTCGCCGGGATTCAAAAGCGGCTGTTCGCCCACAACACCGGGGCCGCGCACTTCCTGCACACGGCCAAGCGCGTCGGTGATTTTCCAGTGACGGGTGCGCAGCTGCAAGGACTCCGTCCCTTTGTTTTCGATTTTGACCGTGTAGGCCCAGACAAAAATGCTTTTGTCTGGCACGGACTCGCCGTCCAGGTAAACGGGGTTGACCGAAACGGTGACGTTATGCGTGGTGCTGGAATACATGGACTGGCCGGACTGTTTGAAAGACATGACATCATATCCGATTGACGCAAAAAAGAAAACCGGCCAGTTGCCCGGCCGGTCTTCTTTCAAGTCTGCGTCTCTCGATGCAGCGCGCGAGGATTACTCGAGCGTGATTTGAGCGCGGCGGTTAGCCGGTTCGCGGACACCGTCTGCCGTCTGGACGAGCAGGTCGGTTTTACCGCGGCCTTCGGCGCGCAGTTTGGCTGCATCCACGCCGCGTGCAATCAGACCGTTTTTGACGGCTTCTGCACGGCGCAGGGACAGTTTTTGGTTGTAGTTGTTACCGCCCGACGTATCCGTATGGCCGACAACAACGA
This sequence comes from Micavibrio sp. UBA2020, assembly GCA_002334985.1. Classification (GTDB taxonomy): domain Bacteria; phylum Pseudomonadota; class Alphaproteobacteria; order Micavibrionales; family UBA2020; genus UBA2020. Next base: position 1,469 of record DDBY01000215.1, on the reverse strand, counting down.
TGCCGTTGATGTCTTTGCGGCTGCGGATTTCCTGTGCAACGGCGTCAAGAACGTCGTTTGCGCTGGCGGTGATGTCGTTTTTGTCCCAATCGAAGAACACGATGAACATCGCTTGTTCGACGGCAACCGGTTCGCCTTTCGGCATTTCGGTCACGGGGGCAGGGAAGGCCTCTTCAACAGGCTTTTTGCCAACAACGTCTTGCAGCGCTTTCAGCGCGTCAGCGAACTGGGTTTTGCAAGGAACGTCTTTGCTCCAGCTTTCTTCCTGCTGTTCTACCCAGCAGTCGAATTTTGCTTGTGCGACGCCGGCTTTGTCGGACGCGAGTTCGCGGCCGCCGTTTTCAAGCGCGTCAACGAGGTCGGCGCGGGCTTGGGTCAGGTCAACGATGTTTTTGTCGCTGAGATCCCAGTCATCCAGAGTTTCCGGCATAACGACAACGCCGCTGGCAGAGGCGAGGCCTTTGCGTGCGAAGTGCAGGGCGTCAGCGTGATCCATGAATTGGTTTTGTTTCATGTTGGCATAGTCGCGGTATTCCGCAGCCAGCGTTTTGGTGAAGGGAGAGCCGACGGCTTGCGCTTTGTTCAGCGCGTCAACGGTCGAGTTGCTCGCCGCGCCAGAGCAGGCGGCGATAAGCAGCACGCCCATCAGGCAGATGACTTGTTTGACCAACTTCATAATATAAGGACTCCTTGAGACTGAGAGCATGACTTGATGAATAATCTGAAAGGCTCCCTGCCGCATTACTTTTGCCGGCACATACTTTTGTTTGTTTTCAAAAGGATGAAATTGACTTGGGTAACGTCAGGCAGGTCAATCTTTCTTATCTTTTAAACCCGTGGGTTGTAAAGATGTTTTGTGCCGGACGGGCAAGAAAAGAATTTTTTCATAAAATATAAGCCCTTGCCAAAATCGCGGAAAAGCGTCATAAGAGGGCGTTCCTACCAAACGCGGGTGTAGCTCAGCTGGTAGAGCGTCAGCTTCCCAAGCTGAATGTCGCGGGTTCGAATCCCGTCGCCCGCTCCAATTTTTTCTGAAAAATTTCGATGCTTCGGTCTATCCGGCTGATTTTATTGCCATAATTATAAACTATGGCCGCGCAGGATTTTTAACACTCCCTTGGTATCATTCTCAAGCAAGCTCCGAAGGGGGGCTTGAAACAATTTTTCCGGGAGCCCGTCATGTCATCCACTTCTTTCTTCTCCGCCTCCAGCGTTTCGCATCGTTTTCTGTCCACGGCGGTTTGCGCGCTGATGGTACTGGGCGTTTTTTGCACGGCAAATGCCGCAGATGCCGAAGCGCGCGAGCGCAGCCGCAGCGGCAGCTTTGCGACGGGCAACGGCCGCTCCGCCACGGTGGATACCACGCGCAACGCGGCGCGCGGCGAAGGGCGCAGCATCCAGAAGAATATCGAGACCGGCAGCGGCCGCGCCAGCAGCGTGAACACGCAAAAGTCCTATACCAAGGGCGA
>DDBY01000193.1 GCA_002334985.1 Micavibrio sp. UBA2020 | reverse complement strand
GTCGCCGATGCTTATGGCGCACAGGTGGATATCAACTGGCACAAGGGCTACCCGTCCTGCATCAATACGGCGGCCGAAACCGATTTCGCACGCGAAGTCGCCAAGGAAGTCGTGGGGACGGAAAAAGTATTCCCCTTCACCCCTATGATGGGCGGCGAAGACTTCGCCTATTTCCTCGAAGCGTGCAAGGGTGCCTATATCATCCTCGGCCAGGGCAAAACCGACAATGACCCCGGCCTGCATAGCCCGCATTACGATTTCAATGACGAGGTTCTGCCGGTTGGTGCGGCCTATTGGGTTCGCCTTGCCGAAACATGGCTGGCGCAAAAATCCTGATAGCGGCCGGAACATGAAGAGAGTATGAATAAAAAACAGGGGCACAGTGTGCCCCTGTTTTTGCGAAAAGGTGTAAAAGACGATGCGTAATTTATTTTTTGTTTTCTGTGCGGTTTTGATGTTTTCGGCAGGTGCTGTCTCGCAAGCGCAGGCCGGCAGTTTCTGGGACGGGCTTTTCAGCAGCGGGCCGAAACAAAGCAAGGCCGTGACGGCGCTCAGCCAGAACGATGTGCAGGAAGCGCTGCGCGAGGCCTTGGTGGTATCAAGCCAGAGCGTGGTGACAAAGCTTGGCCGCACGGGCGGGTTCAACAGCGACAAAAACATCCGCATCCCGCTGCCCGCCGCATTGCAGCCGGTGGACAAAATTTTGAAATCTGTGGGCATGGGCGCCCTGACGGCTGATTTGGAGGGGCGTTTGAACAAAGCGGCCGAGCTGGCAACGCCGAAAACGCAGCAAATCCTTTTGGATACGATTTATAAAATGACGTTGTCGGACGCCAAGGCGATTTTGACGGGCGGTGATAACGCAGCCACGGCCTATTTGCGCAAGAGCGCGGGCACGCAGCTGAAAGATGCCATGCGCCCGATAGTGACGGAGGCGCTCGAGGATGCGGGTGCGGTGCAGGCTTATGACCTTGCCATGACCCGTTACCAGACCGCGATGCCGATGCTGCCGGATGTAAAAGCGAACCTGACCGATTACGCCACCGACAAGGCGCTGGACGGCATTTTCTATTATATGGCGCAGGAAGAGGCCGCGCTGCGCAAAGAGCCCATCAAAGCGACCAGCAAGTTGGTAGAAAAGGTTTTTTCGGCGGTGAAATAACCGGCATGTCGGGAGGGGATTAGGGACTTGCCCGCGTTATGTAATTTTGATATAACGCGGCAATCCCAAAAAACAAACCTAGCCGGACACGCAAACAATGGCCGACAACAAGAATACTGACGATAAAAACACGGAAAAGAACGGCAAGCCGAAAAAGGACGCCGACCCCTTGGTTATGCTTGAAAAAGAGCGCAACCGCCTGCAGGAGCGCTACGACACCCTGACCGGCAAAGCGCGGGGTGAAGTGGGCGATGTCGGTTTCTGGGGTGCGGTCGGTGCGCTGGCGCTGATGGCGGACTGGACGTTTACGGGCGGACTTGGCACGGCTTTCGCGGCCTGGAGCGCGGGCGAATACGTCATGTACGCGCGCCGTGCGCGTGAAGTGGGTAAAGAGCTGAAGGTCGTCAAATCGCGCATTCAGGACATGCAGCAGGCGCGGTTCGAAGCGCAAATCCAGCAAATGAAACAAGCCCCGCAAAAAACGCAGGGCGCTGTACCCGATACAAGCTTGAAAGATGAATTCTCCCCTGCGGCGCAGGCAGAAATTGAAGCCCTGCGCAGCAAACTCGCGACGCTGGAAAAGCAGGTCGGGCAAATGCAGGAAGACAAAGCGGGCGGGCTTGATAAACCGAAATTCAAAAAGCCCTTCGGCAAAAAACCGGACGAGCCGAAATCCTGATTATCAGGCTTTACCCAGCAAATCCTTGTAAGAGGCCGCGCGCGGCGGTGTGACGGGGCGGGCATTTGCCGCGTCTTTTTGCTGCTGCACGCCTGCCTTCAAAATCTCGGCAAGGCTGAAATTCTCATGCATGCGTGCAATGTCGTAGGCCGTCTGACCTGCGTGGTTGTGCTGTTCCAAATCCGCGCCGCGGCGGATAAGAATTTGCGCGATTTCGCGCCGTCCCAACGCCGCCGCCCACATCAGCGCGGAGCGGTCGAGCATATTCAGCTGGTCCATCGCCGCGTTTTTATCGGTAAGGTTACGCACCGTTTTCACGCTGCCTGAAATGGTGGCGAGGATAAGGGGCGTGTTGCCTTCGGAATCTTTGGCGTTTACATCGGCGCCTGCCTGTATCAACAGGTCGGCGATATATTCCTGCCCTTTGCGGGCGGCAATCAACAGGGGCGTGCTGTCATGGGCGTTGCGTATTTCAAGCGCCGCACCGCGCGCGATAAGGTCGGTAATTTTTTGGCTATTGGGCGTGTTTTGGGCTACTTCCAGAAGCAGCGACATGCCGAGCGCTTGCTGCTCCGGCGTATAACTGCGCTGCGGCGCGGTTTGTTGCTGCGCTGCGGGGGCGGCGGCAGTTTCACCGCGCTGGCCGCTGACGGCCTGATTGAAACGTGACCCTTGTTGGCTCATAGTCAAAATCCTCTGAAATCAGATACTAAGGAACCGGAACGGTATTTAAATTATCCAAAACACTATCAAATCTCTAATATAATGTCAAGTTTTAGTATAATAGGGTAATTTTATAATAAATTTTTTGACTTTATTTCAAAGGGTTATGGCGGCTTTGCCGCCGCGCTAAATGAAAATGATTATCAACTGATTGGCGAGGCATCATGCCTAACGATTCAGGCCCGCATTTTTGGCGCGGCGTTTCAGCGCCGGCATGTGCAGCGGCGCAACGTCTTTTTCCAGCGGGACGCCAGCGGCCAGTGCGGCATCAAACGCCGCCTTCGCCGCGCGGCGCTGTGTGCCGAGCGATTGGATATCATTTGCGATATGCGGCTTGCCGTTATCTATGGCGAAATCCGCGGCGGTTTTTCCGTTCGGGCTTTTGATGTCGGTGCGCGCCCCCGCATTGACCAGCAGCGCCACAACGTCGCGCGCCCCCAGATTGGCCGCCCACATCAGGGGCGTCATGCCCTTGAAGCCCGTGTCGTCAAGGCGTGCTTTGTGTTTTATCAGCAGCGCGGCGGCGTCCGCGTCTTTGAGCAGTACCGACATCATCAAGGCTGTCGCGCCGTTCTGGTTGCGTGCTTCGGTATTGGCGCCGGCCTCCAGCAGCGGGCGGATGGCGTCGCCGCAGTGGCTGGACGAACAGGCCACAAGCAGCGGCGTGCGTTTTTGAATGTCATCGCCTGTTTGCTCAAGGTCCGCACCTGCGTCAATCAGGCGTTTGATTTCGGCCATATCTGGCGCAGCGCCGCTTAT
>DDBY01000191.1 GCA_002334985.1 Micavibrio sp. UBA2020 | reverse complement strand
GTTGTCTCCCTCTACATCTACAAGGTATTCGGTTAAGGAAACGGAATCATGATTACTTTCCCCATCCTGTCGCTTGTGACGTTCCTGCCGCTGGTCGGTGTGCTGTTTTTGCTGTTTATACGCGGCAACGATGAAACGGTGGCACGCAACGCGCGCGCAACGGCGCTTTTGACATCCATCTTCACCTTCGCCTTGTCGCTCTATATGTACGCGCATTTCGACAAGACAAGTTCCGAATTCCAGTTCGTGGAGCAGATGTCGTGGCTACCCGGGCTTGATATCAATTATAAAATGGGTATCGACGGCATTTCCGTTTTCTTCGTGCTGCTGTCCGCGTTTCTGACGCCGATTTGCATCCTCGCCAGCTGGGAATCCATCACCAGCCGCGTGAAGGAATACATGATTTCCTTCCTGCTTTTGGAAACCATGATGATTGGCATGTTCTGTGCGCTCGACCTTGTGCTTTTCTATGTCTTCTTCGAAGCGGTTCTTATCCCCATGTTCGTCATCATCGGCGTGTGGGGCGGGTCGCGCCGGGTTTATGCGTCGTTCAAATTCTTTCTCTACACGCTGCTCGGCTCTGTCTTGATGCTTATCGCCATTCTGGCGCTGTACCGCACGTTCAACACCACCGACATCATCCTGCTGACGCAGGTCGGCGTGCCGGAAATGATGCAGAAATGGATTTGGCTGGCCTTCCTCGCATCTTTCGCGGTCAAGGTGCCGATGTGGCCGGTGCATACCTGGCTTCCCGATGCGCACGTCGAGGCGCCGACGGCGGGCTCCGTCATTCTGGCGGGCGTGCTTTTGAAAATGGGCGGTTATGGTTTTCTGCGTTTGTCGCTGCCGATTTTGCCCGAAGCCTCCGCGTACTTTACCCCGATGATTTTCACCCTCAGCGTGATTGCGGTGGTTTATACCTCGCTCGTCGCGCTGGTGCAGGAAGACATGAAGAAGCTGATTGCCTATTCATCCGTCGCGCACATGGGTTTTGTCACGCTGGGTATTTTCACGTTTAACCAGCAAGGTCTTGAAGGCGCGATGTTCCAGATGCTGTCGCACGGCGTGGTTTCAGCCGCGCTGTTCCTTTGCGTTGGTGTGGTTTACGACCGTCTGCATACACGCGAAATCGCGCGCTATGGCGGGCTGGTTAAAAACATGCCGCGTTATGCGGCGGTGTTTATGCTGTTTACCATGGCCTCGGTCGGTTTGCCGGGCACCAGCGGTTTTGTGGGTGAATTCCTTGTTCTGGCCGGCATGTGGCAGGCCAGCACGCTTTTCACCTTCATCGCTGCGACGGGTGTGGTTCTGGGGGCGGCCTATATGCTGTTCCTTTACCGCCGCGTGGTGTTTGGGGAACTGAACAAGCCGGATGTAAAGGCTATGAAAGACATCAACCTGCGCGAACTGTCGATTTTTGCGCCGCTGGTGGTTTTGGTGCTGTGGATGGGGGTTTATCCCTCCAGCGTCATTGCCCCGATGGCGCCGTCTTTGACGCGCGTTCTCGACCAATATCATGCGCGTGTCACCCATAAAACGGCCATGACACCCGTTATTCAAAAAACCGCCGCGCCCGCCGAAGAAGCCGCCGGTGAGGGAGAGGCACAACAATGAGACCCTTCGAAGCCCCTGCGCTGACGCCAGCATTTCCGGAAATTTTCCTCGGGCTGGTTACGCTATTTCTCATCATTCTCGGTGTTGCCCGCAAGGATGAAGACAACACCACAGTCACCAATTTCAGCATCTTTGCGCTGATTGCCGTCGCGGCTGTGATGTTCCGCTTCAGTCATGAAACGTTCAGCACCTTCAACGGCATGTTCGTGACGGACGGTTTTGCCGTTTACATGAAAATACTTATTCTGCTCGGCTCCGCTGTCACGATTTTCATGTCGGCGCGCTATGTCGAAAACCAGCGTATGGCGCGGTTTGAATATCCGGTGCTTATTCTGTTCTCGACGCTCGGCATGATGCTGATGACCTCGGCGAATGACCTGATATCGCTTTATATGGCTTTGGAGCTGCAAAGCTTGCCGCTTTACGTTCTCGCCGCCATGCGCCGCGACAGTGTGAAATCGACGGAGGCGGGGCTGAAATACTTCGTCCTCGGCGCTTTGTCTTCGGGCATGCTGCTTTATGGCTCGTCTCTGATTTACGGCTATACCGGCGCGACGAATTTCAACGACATCGCCGCTGCGCTCACCACACATGAATTCCTGCCGGTCGGTGTTGTAACGGGCATGGTTCTGCTGCTTTCCGGTTTTGCCTTCAAGGTTGCGGCTGTGCCGTTCCACATGTGGACGCCGGACGTGTACGAAGGTGCCCCCACATCTGTGACCGCGTTTTTCGCGATTGTGCCCAAAATGGCTTCGCTCGCCCTGATGGTGCGCGTGTTCATGGGGCCGTTCGAGCCGATGGTCGATGAATGGCGTCAGGTTGTGGTCTTGCTGGCCGTCGCCTCGATGGCGCTGGGCGGTATTGCCGCGATTGCGCAGCAGAATATCAAGCGGATGCTTGCCTATAGTTCCATCGGCCACATGGGCTATGCCCTCGGCGGTATTGCCGCGGCCAGCGAACCGGGTATCAAGGCTGTCATTATCTATGTCACTATTTATATGATGACCAGCATAGGCACCTTCGCGATTGTGCTGATGATGAAACAAAAAGACCGCATGGTCGAAAACATCCGCGACCTTTCGGGTCTGGCGTCGCGCCAGCCGATGATTGCGCTCAGCATGGCGATTATGATGTTCTCCATGGCGGGCATTCCGCCGCTGGCAGGTTTTTTCAGCAAGCTGTTCATCTTTCAGGCGGCGATTGATGCGGGGCTTTACGGTCTTGTGTTCATGGGTGTGATTACCTCGGTCATTTCCGCCTTCTATTACCTGCGTATCGTCAAAATCATGTATTTCGACGCCGCGCCCGACGAAGGCATCGACCCCGCGACGGATGGCCGATTGAACGCTGTTCTGGCGGTATCTTCGGTTGCGGTCGTTCTGTTCATCGTCATCCCTGTGCCTATTCTGGGCGCGGCGGGGACGGCGGCGGCGACGCTGTTCAGTCGATGATGACGGCGACGATATCCGCCGATATACCTGCCATTACCGTGCTTGAAACCACGGGCAGCACGAATGACGATGCGAAAGAACTGGCGCGGGCGGGCGCAGCCGAGGGGACAGTCGTCCACGCGCTGCGTCAGACCGCAGGCCGTGGGCGGCAGGGCAATCACTGGATGTCCGAAGCCGGTAATCTTTACATGAGTATGATATTACGCCCGAACGTCAGCGCCGCCGATAGCGGGCAGCTGTCGTTTCTTGCGGCCGTCGCGCTGGCGCAAACGGTGCAGGTGCTCTTGCCGCCGGGCAGCGATGTCGCGCTCAAATGGCCGAACGACGTCCTGATTGGCGGACGCAAAGCCGCCGGTATTTTGCTCGAGGCTGAAAGCGCGGCGCAATCCGCAGGACCTGAATGGCTGGTGCTGGGCATGGGGCTCAACCTGATGCACGCACCCGATGGTGCGGTCAGCCTGCAATCTGCTGGGGCGGACGATGTCGATGTTACGCGCGCGCGCGACATGCTGGTGGGAAATGTGCTGGCGCTTTACCGCCGCTGGCAGCGCGAGGGTTTCGCCGCTATCCGCAGTGCATGGCTGGAGCGTGCGGCGCATCTTGGAAAAAACATCCGCGTACGTTTGCCGTCCGAAGAATTTACCGCTGTATTCGACGGTATCGACGCGCGCGGCGCACTTGAAGTGACGATGGCGGGCGGCGCGAAGCGCGTTATCGCCTCCGGAGAGGTATTTGCAATATGAACACGAATAAAAACGACAAAAAAATCATGCCGCCCGATTTCAAAATGAAACCGGATGCGCTTTATCTGGTGCCGCTCGGCGGCTGCGGTTTTTTTGGCGCGAATATGGCGCTTTACGGCTGCAACGATAAATGGATTATGATTGATTGCGGTATGGGCTTTGCCGATGAAACCATGCCGGGCGTGGATATTTTGCTGCCTGACCCGTCATTCGCGACATCGTTGGGTGACCGCCTTCTGGGTGTTATTTTCACCCATGCGCATGAAGACCATATCGGTGCGATTGAACATCTCTGGCCGCGTATCAAAAAACCGCTATACGCAACGCCGTTCACCGCCGCGCGTATCCGTCAGGATTTGCTGGAACAAAGCTGGGGCACGCAAGCAAAGCTGCACGAAGTTGCCCCCAAAAAGCCGCTGGTGCTGGGGCCTTTCACCATCCGTTTCATCGACGTTGCCCATTCGATACCGGAAGCGCAGGCGCTGGCGATTACGGCGGCAGGTGTCGGCACGGTTTTGCACACAGGTGACTGGAAAATCGACGCTGCCCCCGTTGTGGGCAAGCTGACGGATGAAGCCGCGCTGCGCGCGCTGGGCGACGAAGGCGTTTTAGCGCTGGTGGGGGATTCCACGAACGCCATGGTGCCGGGCCATTCCGGTTCGGAACAAACAGTGCGCGACAATCTGGCTGAACTGTTCGGGGAATTTTCCGGCGCGATTGTTATCAGCTGTTTTTCAACTAACGTTGCGCGTGTGCACAGCATTTATCACGCGGCGCAGAAATGCGGACGGCAGGTTTGCCTTGTCGGGCGCTCTCTCTGGGCGGTCGAAGAAGCGGCGCGCGACAGCGGGTATATGAACGGCCTGCCGATGTTTCTGGATGGCGATATCGCGCGGCGTTTGCCGGCGGAAAAACTGGTTTATGTCTGCACAGGCTCGCAAGGGGAGCCGCGCGCGGCGCTGGCGCGCATATCCAACGACGACCATCCGGATGTCAGTCTGGCGCCGGGGGATGT
>DDBY01000166.1 GCA_002334985.1 Micavibrio sp. UBA2020 | reverse complement strand
TAGAAAAGGCCGAACATGGCCGGAATGACCAGAATACGGTAATAGGAAAGCATGTTCGGGATGTTGAATGCGATGCTGGGTTTGGACATGTTCTTTTTTTCCCTTACGTCAGGAATCTGTGTCGTGGAAAAAAGCGTAAATCCGCTCCGCCACCGCCTTGCTGATGCCTGTTACCTTTTGTAAATCAGCCACCCCCGCTTCGGCAACCGCTTTTGCAGAACCAAAGTGCAAAAGCAGGGCTTTTTTGCGCCGCGCGCCGATGCCGGGGACGCTATCAAGGGGGGTAGCCCCGATAGCCTTGCTGCGCCGTGCCCGGTGGGATGTTATGGCGAATCGGTGCGCCTCGTCACGCAAGCGCTGCAGAAAATAAAGAACAGGGTCGTCCGGCGGCAGGCTGAAAGTATCGCGCCCCGGCATAAAAAACTTCTCCCGCCCTGCGTTGCGGTCGGGGCCTTTGGCGATGGCAACGACGCTCAAGCCGTCGATGCCCAGCTCGGCCAGTGTTTCCATTGTGGCGCTCAGCTGCCCCTGTCCGCCGTCAATCAACAGCAAATCAGGCCAGACGGGCGTTTCGCCTTCACCCTCCGCCTTCAGCAGGGATTGAAAACGGCGCGTCAGCATTTCGCGCATCATGCCGTAATCGTCGCCGCCCGTGATGTCGCCCTTGGCATTGAATTTGCGGTAGGCGTTTTTTTGCAAACCCTCGGGCGTTGCCACCACCATCGCGCCCAGCGTATGGGTACCTGCGATGTGGCTGTTGTCGTAAATTTCGATACGCTCCGGCGGGGCGTCGAGGCCGAAAACCTCGGCCAGTTTTTCAAATAAAACTTCCTGCGCCTGCGCATCCGCCATGCGGCGGGCGAGGGCTTCGCGCGCGTTTTTCAGCGCCATGTCGGTCAGCTGCTTGCGCTCCCCGCGCTGGGGTCTTGCGATGCTGACTTTGTATCCGGCTTTGTCGCGCAGGGCTTGTTCCAGCACCTCCGTGGCCTCTACGTCGTCGGTTACGATGATGTCGCGCGGCACCGGTTTGTTGGTGTAAAACTGCGCGATAAAGGCAGAGAGAATCTCCGCGGTCGTTTCATCTTTTTCATGCCGCGGGAAATAGGCGCGGTTGCCGAAATTCTGCCCCGCGCGGAAAAAGAACACCTGCACGCAGGACGCGCCAGCGTCGCGGTGGATAGCGAAAACATCGGCACTGTCGAGGCCCTCGACATTCACCGTTTGCTCCGCCTGTATCTGCGTCAGGGCGCGGATGCGGTCGCGGTAGGCGGCCGCTTCTTCGAAGTCCAGATTGTCGCTGGCGGTTTGCATTTTGCCCGCGAATTCTTCCTGTATCGCGCGGCTGCGGCCTTCCAGAAACTGGCGCGCCATATCGACCTGCTCCGCATACTGGCGGTGTGTGACCTTGGCGACGCAGGGCGCGGTGCAGCGTTTGATTTGATATTGCAAACAAGGGCGCGTGCGCAGTGCGAATACATGGTCGGAACAATTGCGCAGCAAAAACGCCTTGTGCAGTACGGCCAGCGTCTCGTTCACCGCGAAGCCGGAGGCGAAGGGGCCGAAATACTCCCCCTTGCGGTCGCGTGCGCCGCGGTGTTTGGTCACCTGCGGGAAATCATGGTCGCCTGTAATCAGGATATAGGGGAAGGACTTATCGTCGCGCAGCAGGATGTTATAGCGGGGCTTGAGCTTTTTAATCAGGTTGGCTTCCAGCAGCAGCGCTTCCGCTTCGGTATGCGTTGTCGTGAATTCCATGCTGGCCGTCGCCGCAATCATGCGCTGGATGCGGATAGATTGTTTTTGCGGCTGCGTATAGGCCGTGACGCGTTTTTTGAGGTTCTTTGCCTTGCCCACATAAAGCACATCGCCAGCCGCGTTCATCATGCGGTAAACGCCGGGGCTGCCCGGCAGGGTTTTGACGCAGGCCTCAATGACCGCAACGCCGGCGGGGGCTTTGGCTGCCCCATCGGGGGTAGGGGCGTTTGTGTCCTTGTCGTCCATCGGGGCTATCCGGTTTATCAGGGGCGCCCCATAATATAGAGCGGGCGGCGGCAAAAGGGGATATCAAATAAATATCTGATTTATATTGAATTATCAGTGCTTACCTTTCATATAAGAAAATGCTAAAATGAATTATAGCACGGTATGAACAAAAGGAGTTCATCATGGCGTCCTGTCCGGTCAGGCTTTCCCTGTGGCGCGGCGTTGCGGGTTTTAGCCTGCTTATCGCGTCTTTTATCGTTTTTCCGCATAGCCCCATCGGGTTTGTGGCATTGATGCTGGGCGCGCTTTATTTCTTCAAAGGCTGCCCCGCCTGCTGGATAAGCGGCCTGAACGATGCCATTCAGCTCAAAAAGAAAATGGCCGCGGGGGAAAAGGACAGCCGCCCGCCCGCCGCACCCCCTACGGAAACTTGACGCCGCCCGTCCAAGCCTCTAGCCTTAGCCCGTTTGCAGGCGTGGCGGAATGGTATACGCAACGGACTTAAAATCCGTGGGGAGCAATCTCGTGAGGGTTCAAGTCCCTCCGCCTGCACCAAATCCTATGCGTTTTGAGAGCTGAAAGTTTTAAAGGGCAATGGGCAGGCTGCTTTAAATGTCTGTATTATAAGCAAGGGGTTTTCATGAAAGCGGCGATTGCTGTCATTGCCATTATTGTCTTGGCCGTGGTGGTTTGGTGGAAGGTATCTTTTCCCTCCGGCTCATGGCGCTACAAGATGACGGTGACGGTGGAGACGCCGGAGGGAATTAAAACGGGTTCGGCGGTGCGGGAGATTTCCGCTTATTCCATGCCGATGTTTCTGGGTGTTAACAGACACACGCATATCAAGCTGGAAAAAGGTGAAGCCGTTGTTGTTGACCTTGGGGAGCGCGGGGCGTTGTTCGTCCTTATGAGTCTTGGCGGCGGTGCTGGCCAAGCCATCGGGGCTCCTTTCAATGCTTTTCCGAGCCCTTGTTCTAGGGGGGCGATTAGCAGATGCTCTATAAAATATTACACAAACCTAAAAAATACCGGCAAAGCCGAACTTAAGCCCAGATTCTACCCCGGAATGGTGTATTTCAAGAACAGATACGATCCTCAGACCGTGGAGCGTGTTGTTGAGATGAAGGCATGCCCAGACCCAGAGACAGGTTTTAATAGCCATTGCATCAAGGCCGACCATTTCGAGAGAGTATTTGGAGAGGGGGTACGCTTGAAGTCCATTACTGTAGAAATGACAAAAGAAGAGACCGTCTGGACGATTTCTGGGTTCCTGCCGTGGCTGAAAAACATTGAGGCCTACATAGATGGCCAGCGTTACGGTGGTGGACCCGAGCTATCGAATATTTTAAACAAAGGCGATTTTATTGTTGGAGAAACGCAATGAACCACGATTTGATGAAGGCTCTCCTCGCGCTCAGTTGTGATATCCGCACGGACAATCCTCCCGATAAATCAGGCAACTGATGTCTAAATTTTCATAACTCAAATATACATCTTTCCCTTTGGCTATTGTTAGAAACCCGAATGGCGCGTTAGCATATGCGTTCTTGGCTGAGCTTGCTTCAGGGGGCGGACGAGAGCTCTAGCATCGCGCTAAACTTCTGGCGCAGTTCCGTTCCACCCGCCCCAGATGTTTTTTTTTTGATTCCATAATAATGAAAAAACATATGCGTTTCGGTGCGCCGGACTTGCTGCGGGCGCGCTCTGCCGTGTATTATTTACGCCTGTAAATTTATTTATTCAGCGGGGTGAAGCACATGGCGATTATTGACGGTACCGAAGACGCAGAAGAAATTTTCGGCACGCCGGCGGACGATACCCTGCGCGGCCTTGGCGGTGTGGACACCATCCACGGCCTCGGCGGCAACGACACCATCGACGGCGGCAGCGGCGGCGACACCATGATTGGCGGCGACGGCGACGATTTATATTTCGTCGATAACGTGAACGATGTCGTGACCGAGCTTGACGGCGAGGGCACGGATACCGTGCGCAGCGCCCTGCGCAGCTACACGCTGAGCGAGCATGTTGAAAACCTGACGCTTATCGGCACGAACGCGCTTATCGGTATCGGTAACGACCGCGACAACCATATCATCGGCACGGTCAATAAAAACACGCTGACGGGCGGCGCGGGCAACGATACGCTCGACGGTTTCGGCGGCGCGGACGCTTTGATTGGCGGCGTTGGCGACGATGTTTATATCGTCAACGACAACGGCGTGAAGATTACCGAGAAAGAAGGCGAGGGCGAAGATACCGTCCAGACGTCTATTGCTTCCTACACGCTCGGCAAACATCTTGAAAATCTTGTGCTCACGGGCACGCTCGACAGCAAGGGCACGGGCAATACGCTCGACAACACGCTGGTCGGCAACGACGGCAGCAATACGCTGAACGGCGGCAAGGGCGCCGACCACATGAGCGGCGGCCTCGGCGATGATGTTTATATCGTTGATGACGCCGGTGATGTGGTGGTTGAAGGCGCGGGCGAGGGTACGGACATAGTGCGCGCCAGCGTCGGCTTCACACTCGGCGCGAATGTCGAAAATCTGCTACTGACGGGCTCGGCCGCCATCAACGGCACGGGCAATGCGCTGGATAACATTCTTGTCGGTAATGCCGCGGTGAACATCCTTGATGGCGGCAGCGGCAACGACACCCTCGATGGCGGCAAAGGCAGCGATACGATGGTCGGCGGCCTTGGCGACGATGTTTTTATTGTCGATTCCGTAGGCGACGTCGTTGTGGAGGAGTTTGGCGAAGGTGCGGACATCATCGGCACCTATGTCAGCTACACCCTGCCCGACAACGTGGAGGATATGGAGGCGCTGAGCGATAGCGCTATCAACCTCACGGGTAATGCGCTTGATAACACGATGATTGGCGGGCGCGGCAAAAACATTCTCTACGGGCTTGACGGCAACGATACGCTCGAAGGTTATCTCGGGATTGATACCACCGTCGGCGGCATGGGCGATGACGTGCATGTCGTCGAAGATGAAAAAGACGTGGTCATTGAAAATGCGGGCGAGGGCACGGACGAGGTTATATCCCTCGCTACCAGCTATACGCTGTCTGCCAACGTCGAAAACATGACGCTTGTCTGGAATCCGGGTAATGGCTGGTACGGTCTGCGCGGCAAGGGTAACGCGCTTGACAATACCATTACAGGCAACGAGGCCAACAACACGCTTGAAGGCGGCGGCGGGCTCGATACGCTTATTGGCGGTACGGGCGATGATACGTTCATCGTGACCGAAGGCACCGAGGTTATCGTCGAGAACGCGGCCGAGGGCGAGGATACGGTTAGAACCCTGCTCGACAACTACACGATTGGCGCAAATATCGAGAATCTGACGCTGCTGGGTACGGCCAATATCGGCGGCAACGGCAATGCGCTTGACAACACATTGACGGGCAATAGCGGTATCAACACGCTCGCGGGCGGTCTTGGCAATGACTCCTACGTTGTCACGGCAGGTGATGTGGTCGTTGAGGGTGTAGGCGAAGGCACGGATACCATTTTCTCTGCCATCACCTGGACGCTGGGCGCGAATATCGAGAACCTTATTCTCAGTGCAGGTAACGGCACGGGTAACGCGCTCGATAACATCATCATCTCGACGTCGAAATCGACGAATACGCTTGTCGGCCTTGACGGTAACGATACGCTGGACGGGGGTGACGGTAACGATACCATGATTGGCGGCCTTGGTGACGACACCTATGTCATCAGCGCGCTGAAGGACGTTATTGTCGAGGAAGCGGGCGAGGGCACGGATACCGTGCGCTCCGGCCTTGCGGCCTATACGCTGGGGGCGAACCTGGAAAATCTGACGCTGACGGGCAGTGCCAACATCAACGGCACGGGTAACGAACTGGTCAACGTGCTCACGGGAAATAGCGCCAATAACACGCTGAACGGCCTTGCCGGTGCCGACACCATGATTGGCGGTGCGGGTGACGATACCTATATCGTCGAAGATAACGGCGATGTCATTACCGAGAACGCCGCCGAAGGCGCGGATACAGTTCTTTCAAGCGCGTCCGATTACGTTCTTTCGGACAACATCGAAAACCTGACGCTGACGGGCACGGCCGCCATCAAC
>DDBY01000021.1:6639-6963 GCA_002334985.1 Micavibrio sp. UBA2020 | reverse complement strand
GCGCGCGGCACCTATAGCGACCAGTTGCAGGCGCAATCCGCGCTGGTCGGCGCCACGCAAAACGCATACGACCTGTCGCAGCTGCGCTATAAGCAGGGGGTGGATAGCTACCTCAACGTGCTGGATGCGCAGCGTTCGCTCTACAGCGCGCAGCAGGGTGAAATTCAGGTGCAGCAACAACGCCTGAGCAATCTGGTCACGCTTTATAAAACGCTGGGCGGCGGCTTGAAATAAAGCCTATTCCTGCGCGGGCAGTTCTTCTGCGCTTACGTCTTCAAGGTTGGCGCCTGATTTCATGGGCTCGAGCGCGTAATTCCATGCGCT
>DDBY01000021.1:0-6455 GCA_002334985.1 Micavibrio sp. UBA2020 | reverse complement strand
CGGTATCCAGTGCGCGAAGCGCTTGTTTATAAGTCAAGCCCTGCCGGTCTTGGCTGGATACCGGCCTGCGCCGGTATGACCACATGCTTTAGAAAGCCTATTCCTGCGCGGGCAGCTCTTCTGCGCTTGCGTCTTCAAGGTTTGCGCCTGATTTCATGGGCTCGAGCGCGTAATTCCATGCGCTGCCTTCGGCGGTGATGCAGGCTGTCAAATCCTGCGCGACGGTGATGGATACCCATTCGCGGCGTACATTGCTGACAAACCACATGTGCACCGTGCCGCCGTTATCGACGGCATCGGCCAGATAGCCAAGGCGGCGCTGGCCGACGATGATTTTCAGCAAATCTTCAAGGCTCTGGCATGGCACCGCGTTTGCGGGGGCGGCGGCTTGTTTTTTCTTGGCGGCTTCGGCCGCTTTTTTTTCTGCTTTTTTGCGCAGGGCTTCTTCTTCGGCGGCCAGTGCGGCGGCGCTGTCCTCGACGCCGATGCGGCCACCGGTGGAGAGACCTTGGTTAGTATTGGTCATGCGGCGTCCGGCGCGCACCCTGTATTCCTTGAGGTAAGGGTCTTCGCTGCTGGCGGAGCTTTGCGCGAAAGCAGGGGCGGGGCTGAGCGCGGCGGGCACGAAAAATCCGCCCGCACAGAGCGCGAGAAAAACGCAAGGGACGAGTGCGAGAAGGGGGCGCATCAGGTTTCCGTCCCGCCGACGGTGAGGCCGTCGATACGCAAGGTGGGCTGGCCGACGCCGACGGGCACGCTCTGGCCCTCTTTGCCGCAGGTGCCGATGCCGTCGTCGAGTTTCATGTCGTTACCGACCATTTTGACTTTGGTCAGCGCATCCGGCCCGTTTCCAATCAAGGTTGCGCCCTTGACCGGTGCGCCGATTTTGCCGTTTTCAATCAGGTAGGCTTCTGACGCTTCGAACACGAACTTGCCGGAGGTGATGTCAACCTGCCCGCCGCCGAAATTCACGGCATAAAGGCCTTTTTTGACCGAAGACAGAATTTCGTCGCGGCTGTGCCCGCCGTTCAGCATCACGGTATTGGTCATGCGCGGCATGGGGTGGTCGGCGTAGCTTTCGCGGCGGCCGTTGCCGGTGGATTTCACGCCCATCAGGCGCGCGTTCATGCGGTCTTGCAGATAGCCGACCAGAATACCGTCTTCGATAAGCACGTTGCGCTGTGACGGCGTGCCTTCGTCGTCGATGGTGATGGAACCGCGGCGGTTCGGCAGCGTGCCGTCGTCAACGACGGTGACGCCGCGCGCGGCGACCTGCTCGCCAATAAGGCCGGAGAAGGCGGAGGTCAGCTTGCGGTTGAAATCACCCTCCAGCCCGTGGCCGATGGCTTCGTGCAGCAAAATGCCCGGCCAGCCCGCGCCCAGCACCAGCGTCATTTCACCCGCAGGCGTCGCGACGGCGTCAAGGTTGACAAGCGCCTGACGGAAGGCTTCGTCCACCGCGCTTTTCCATGTGCGTTCGTCAAAAATGCTTTCATAGCTATAGCGCCCGCCCATGCCGTGATAGCCGTCTTCCATGCGGCCATTGGCGTCTTCGACGTAAACCGAAACGTTCATGCGCACCAGCGGGCGTACATCGGCGGTTTTTTCGCCGCCTGCCCGCAAAATCTGTACGGCTTTCCACGATGCGGCCAGCTGAACAGATACCTGTTTCACGCGGCTGTCTTTCTGGCGGGCATAGGCGTCGATGTCCTGCAATAGCTGGACTTTTTTCTCGAACGGGATTTGCAAAAGCGGGTTGTCGTCGCTGTAGAGCTGGTGATTGGTTTTTTGCGGCGCGATGTCCATCTTGCCGCCATATCCTTGTGCGACGCTGCGCACGGTATCGCCCGCGCGGGCGATGGCTTTTTCGCTCATCTCGCTGGAATGGGCATAGCCGAAAGTTTCCCCCGCAACGGCGCGCAGGCCAAAGCCCATGTCTGTATCATAGGTACAGGTTTTCAGGCGGCCGTCGTCCCAGCTGAAAAATTCAGACTGGACGTATTCAAGATACAGCTCGCCGTCGTCGGCTTCGGTCAGGTTCTGCGTGACCAGACGCTCCACCGCGGCGGGGTCCATCTGGTTCTTGGCATAGAACAGGTCGTCGGTTGTTTTGACGTGCGAGGGCATGCGGCAGATTCCTTTTGTGTCCAAGGCCTTAAAATAGCATCCGCCCGCAAAAAGGCGAGAATAAAGCGGAAACATCACCATAAAAGGCGCAGGGAAAGCCCGCCTGCGGCCGTATTACAGCATGAAGCGGCACGCAGAGGCCGCCATTTTTGAAGAATGTATTATTCGGGAGAACTCACATGCTTTGGGAATTACTGGGCTCGGACAAGCGGGTCGAAGACGCGCTCGTCCGGCAAATGGGCAAAGATTACGATATTTCACCGAAAGAGCTGAAACCCCGCGCGGCGGACAATTTCCGCGCTGCAGCAGAGCCACCTGCCGAAATCACCGCCACATTGCGCTACCGCACGCCCCGCGCCTGAGGGCGCATAAAGGCTCCCGCGCCTGAGGGCGCATAAAGGCTCCCGCGCCTGAGGGCGCATAAAGGCTTTTGTCCCTTGCCGCTTCTGGTCTAGTATTCTTCAGGAGCGTTCAAAAAAGGGAGCCCCGATGAGCAGCACAGAGCATCGCGCCAAGGCGTTACATCTGGTTGCCGCCGCCGCCAAGGGCGATGCGGACGGGGTGCGCAGCGCCATCGAAGACGGGGCGGACATCCATTTTGAACAAGACCTGCCCCTGCGCAGCGCCGCCTTTACCGGCCATCTGGAGTGCATGAAAATTCTGGTCGCTGCCGGTGCCGATGTGGGCGCGCAGTTCCACGAAGCGCTGTTCGTTGCCGCCAAGGCGGGTGATGCCGTGATGGTCGATTATCTTATCGACCATGGCGGCGATACCGATATCGTTATGAAATTTCACGATAAAAGGCTGGATACAGCCAGCCGTGACCTTTTGCTGGGGCGGGGGCTGCGTGATTCTTTTGAAAAAGCCAAGCAACATCAAAGCGTTATTGACGAGTTGGCCGATTCTGCTCACCGCGAGGGCTTGAAATTCCGCCACCGCCCGCCCGCGCCGTAATCAAATCTTTTATACAATTCAATAGTTTATTCATGTACAGTTGTTAATGGGGGTTGACTTTAACTTTCTATTAACATAATGTACGCGCAGATTTTACGGCGCGCCGTCACTGCAAGGAATGCAGGGCGAAACAAAAACCAAAAAAGAATTTTTCGGCGGCCTTATCGAAGCTAAGGAGAAATGAAATGTTCTGGAGATGGTTCGTATCCGACCGCAAGGTTCTGGAGCAGCTGGTGCAGTCCGGCGAGACTTACGACATTTGCCCCAATACCCTGCAGGCGCCCGCCAACAGCGACGAGGCCGCGCCCATGGACGCGAACGGCAAACCTGCCCTGACGCTGTGGCGTGACTATAAATATACTCAGGAAGAAACCGACATCAAAATCGACGAATACTGGGAAAGTGTCTCCGCTAACAAAGGCCGTTAGCGCAATCCATAAAACAATATAGGTACCTGCGCTCCGGCGCATGCGGCATTGCCGCAGTTTTTGGCGTTTTTTGCCTTGTACCGTTCAGCATTGAGTGACTTTGACCGTTGCTCTAGAATCCCCGCAGATTAACTTCTGTGGGGATTCGCCTTTATGTCCGAGCTTGCCACCCGTCTGTCCGCGTCGTCCGCCGAATTTCAGGCCAACCGCGACGCCATGCAAAAAATCGTCGATGACTACAAGGTGCAGCTGGCCGGCATCCAGAAGGGCGGGGACGAAACCGCGCGCGCCAAACATCTCGCCCGCGGCAAAATGCTGCCGCGCGACCGCGTGCGCAACCTTATCGACCCCGGCTCCCCGTTTCTTGAATTTTCCGCCTTCGCCGCGCATGGCGTTTACGGCGACAACGTGCCCGCCGCTGGGATGATTTCCGGCATCGGCCGCGTATCGGGGCAGGAATGCGTCATCGTCGCAAACGATGCGACGGTGAAGGGCGGGACGTATTATCCGCTGACGGTTAAAAAACATCTGCGCGCGCAGGAAATCGCGCAGCAGAACAATCTGCCCTGCGTTTATCTGGTCGATAGCGGCGGCGCGTTTTTGCCGCTGCAGGATGAAGTCTTTCCGGACAAGGAACACTTCGGCCGCATTTTCTACAATCAGGCGAATATGTCCGCGATGGGCATTCCGCAAATCGCGGCGGTGATGGGCAGCTGCACGGCGGGCGGTGCCTATGTGCCCGCGATGTCCGATGAATCTATCATTGTCAAAAATCAGGGCACGATTTTCCTTGGCGGCCCGCCGCTGGTGAAGGCTGCAACGGGCGAAGAGGTTTCCGCCGAAGATTTGGGCGGCGCGGATGTACATTGCCGCAAATCCGGCGTGACCGACCATTACGCGCAGAACGACGGGCATGCGCTGTCCATCGTGCGCCGCATTGTGGGCAACCTCAACCGCACCAAAAACGTCGGCCTTGCCGTAAAAAGCGCGGCAGAGCCGAAATACGACCCCGCCGAAATCTACGGCATCATCCCGCAGGACAGCCGCAAGCCGTTTGACGTGCGCGAGATTATCGCCCGCATCGTCGATAACAGCGAATTTGATGAATTTAAAAAACTCTATGGCGAGACGCTGGTCTGCGGCTTCGCGCATTTGTTCGGCTACCCCGTCGGCATCATCGCGAATAACGGCATTCTGTTTTCTGAAAGCGCGCTCAAAGGCGCGCATTTCGTCGAGCTTTGCTGCCAGCGCGGCATTCCGCTTATTTTCCTGCAAAACATCACGGGCTTTATGGTTGGCCGCGCCTACGAAGCGGGCGGCATCGCCAAGGATGGCGCGAAGCTGGTGCATGCCGTTTCCTGCGCGCAGGTGCCGAAGCTGACGGTGTTGATTGGCGGCTCCTTCGGTGCGGGCAATTACGGCATGTGCGGGCGCGCGTTCAATCCGCGTTTTCTCTGGACGTGGCCGAACAGCCGCATTTCCGTCATGGGCGGGGAGCAGGCGGCGAGTGTCCTTGCGCAGGTTAAAAAAGACGCCATGGCCGCGAAAGGCCAAGTGTGGCCAGCCGCCGAAGAGGATGCTTTTAAAAAACCCATCCGCGAGCAATACGAAACCCAAGGCCACCCATATTACGCCAGCGCGCGCCTGTGGGACGATGGCATCATCGACCCCGCCGATACGCGCATGGTTCTTGGGCTGTCGTTGTCGGCGGCGCTGAACGCCCCCATCGGCAAGCCGCAATTCGGCGTGTTCCGGATGTAGTCCATGTCAAAACCGGTCAAGTTTTTTGTCATCGCCGAGTTTTTTTATAACCTCGCCATCCCCGCGGCGCGCAGCCGCAAGATGATATCGCTGGCCGATGCCGCCAAGATACCCGAAGAATACAAAGCCGAATATCTGGCCTATCAAAACGCCGTATTCTGTTTTACGGGTGGTATTTTGCTGGTTTTGATTATACCGATGATTTTTTCACTTGTCGCTGCGGTGGCGCTGGGCATTTACGGCTACCGGCAGGCGGAAAAAATTTATCCGTCGCTGGCGTATAATATCGCATCGCTATTGCCCGCGAAGGGGGGCAAGGAAGCCATGGCCGCCTATCTGGCGCAGCAGAATTTGAAAGCGCAAACAGGCAGCGACAACACGCAGGATACGGACAGCGCAGAAGACGACGTCTGGTTGAAGCCCCGCCTTGCCGAAAAGGGCGCTGCCGAAAAAACGCAGAGCGAAAAATGGGGCAAGCGCGGCGAGGTTATTTCCGGCAGCGGCCCGTGGATGGTCTATGTGATAGACGAAACAGGGGCGGAGCGCCGTCTGCCGCGCCGTTTCGAAGACGAAACCGCCGCGCAGCGCCATGCGGACACGCAGCGCAGGGGCAAAATTCAGCATAGCGGCGTTGTTTATGCGCCGGAAAATTGAATAGAATCTTGAATAGAAACAAGTCCCGTTTGCCCTTGAGAAACAGGTAGGCAAATATTAACTATTTTGCCATAAAATGTGGCAAAAAGGAGTGACGGGATTGTCGGCGAGCGATACCCCAGAAAAAAAACCCGAAAAAGCCTTCAGGCGGTTTTTATCAACCGAGCGCGACCATATCGTGCAGGTGATGGAAAAACTCGCGCTGGCTTTGCCGCCGTCGGTGCTGGAGGATGCGCAAAATCCGCTGCTGGTCAGCGTGAAGGGGGCGCGCTGCATCGGCAAATCGCTTATCCCCGCCGTATTCCGCGAAACATTGCTGGGTGCATCGCCGCAGCTGGAAGGGCGTGCTGAATTTGACGAACGCTGGAAAGGCGCGGGCACCAATGGCCGTTCGCTCGAAGTTGGCTTTGTCAATATCATCTGGCCGTTCATGGATATGTCAGACAGCCTGAAAGAGCTGTACCCCAAAGACAAAATCAGGCCGAGCAAGCAGGACGTTGCCGATGCCTATTTATCGCAGCGCGAGCATGG
>DDBY01000093.1:426-13755 GCA_002334985.1 Micavibrio sp. UBA2020 | reverse complement strand
TCGACCCATAAACTTTAAAAATATGACTGCGGGGGATTTGTCAAAACGGTGCAAACCGTTATACTTAATCCTGATTTCACGTTTAAATTCAGGAGCTTGAATTGTCAGAACGCCCCCCGACATGCTGGGTCGTTACCGAAGGCATCGCCGGCACGGAAAACCAGTGCATCGGCGTGGCCGAGGCGCTGGGTATAACGCCCGTTATCAAGCGCGTCAAGCTCCGCTTTCCGTGGAAACAGCTGAGCCCGTGGCTGCGTCTGGGGCATAGCCACGCCCTCGCCCAAGGCAGCGACACGATTGCGCCGCCGTGGCCGGATATCGCGCTGGTGAGTGGCCGCAAGGCCGTGGGCGTCGGCCTCGACATCAAGCGCCAAAGCGGCGGCAAAACGCTGCTGGTGCAGATACAAGACCCGAAACTGCCCGCAAGCCTGTTCGACATCGTGATTGCACCCCAGCATGACGACATCCGCGGCGACAACGTGGTTGTGACCACGGCCGGACTGCACCGCGTGACGCCGCAAAAACTGGCGGATGCGCGCGAGACATGGGGCTGCAAGCTCGCCGCCCTGCCCGCCCCGCGCGTGGCCGTGATGATAGGCGGCAACAGCCGCGCCCACCGCATGACGCCCGCCGCCGCCGGAAAACTGGCCGCAGGCTTGCAGACACTCGCGGCATCGGGCGCAGGGCTGATGGTCACGGCGTCGCGCCGCACGGGGGAAGACAATGCCGCCCTGCTGCGCGAAAAATTGACAGGTAAAAACGTCTTTTTTTGGGACGGACAGGGCGAAAACCCCTATTTTGGCTTTCTGGCGCTGGCGGATTATATCATAGTGACCGAAGACAGCGTTTCCATGGCGTCGGAGGCGATTTCGACGGGCAAGCCCGTGTATATCGCGGCGCTCGAAGGCGGCGCGCGTCGGCTGGATAATTTCCACCGCCTGCTGCGCGAACAGGGATATACCCGCCCCTTCGGCGGCACGCTTGACAACTGGCGCTATGACCCGCCGCGCGACACCGAAAAAGTCGCCGCCGCGATTGCGCAAAAAATGAACCTGAATTTTGATTTAAACGACAAGACACAGACGAACAAGGAAGGAAAATAAACAATGTCCAAGACCCACCACACCAAGGTGCTGATTATCGGCTCCGGCCCCGCTGGCTACACCGCGGCGATTTACACCGCGCGCGCGAACCTGAAGCCGCTGCTGGTTGCCGGCATGCAGCCGGGCGGGCAGATGACCATCACCAGCGACGTTGAAAACTTCCCCGGCTTCGCCGCCCCCATTCAAGGCCCTTGGCTGATGGAGCAGATGAAGGAACAGGCCGAACACGTCGGCACCGAAATGATAAGCGACATCATCACCAGCGTTGACCTGAACAGCAACCCCAAAAAAGCCATCGGCGACAGCGGCGATGTATATTTGGCCGACAGCGTTATCATCGCCACGGGCGCGCAGGCCAAATGGCTCGGCCTGCCGTCCGAAGAACAATATAAAGGCAAAGGCGTTTCCGCCTGCGCGACCTGCGACGGGTTTTTCTACCGCGGCAAGGAAGTCATCGTCGTCGGCGGCGGCAACTCCGCGGTTGAAGAGGCGCTGTTCCTCACCAACTTCGCGACCAAAGTCACCGTCGTGCATCGCCGCGACAGCTTCCGCGCCGAAAAAATCATGCAGGACCGCCTGTTCAACCACCCGAAAATCAATGTGGTATGGGATAGCGCGCTCGAGGAAGTCACCGGCGACAACATGGGCGTGACCGGCGCGAAAATCAAAAACCTGAAAACCGGACAGGTTACGGATATGAAAGTCGATGGCGTTTTCGTCGCCATCGGCCACAAACCCGCCACCGATTTGTTCAAAGGTCAGGTCACGATTGACGCCGACGGCTATATCGTCACCAAACCCGACAGCACTGAAACCAACATTCCGGGTGTTTTCGCCGCGGGCGACGTGAAAGACAAAATCTTCCGCCAAGCCGTGACCGCCGCCGGTATGGGCTGCATGGCCGCACTCGAAGCCGACCGCTACCTCGCCCACCTCACAGCCACGCCGTCAGTGAACCACAACAACACCAACGACGACGCCGCAAACGCCACCCCGCCCAAGAAAACCGTCAACGGCAATAAACCGCCGGAGGTTTGATTTAAGCTGACGCAGGTCATTCCGGCGCAGGCCGGAATCCAGCCCTTGCTTATATTAAAAACTGGACACCGGCCTGCGCCGGTGTGACGATAGCCACACAACAAAAAAACCGCCCCTCGTAACAGGGGCGGTTTTTTTGTGTGTTGTATAAATAGAGGGTATCTATTTTCGCTTACGCGGCGGCTTCTTGCGAAGACAGGGCGCGATAGAGATAGTCGCCGACGTATTTCGCCATCAGCTCGGTTTCGCCGGGGTTGTTGAAGAAGTGGCCGGCGCCGGGGATGACGCGGTAATCCACGCCGTTCGGGCCGCGCTGTTCTTTCAGCTTGTCGACGAGTTTATTGACGGATTCGACGTTCACGACCTGATCCGTGTCGCCTTGAACGATAAGACCTTCGTTCGGGCACGGGGCAAGGAAGTTGAAGTCATAGATGTTCGCGGGCGGGGAAATCGAGACATAGCCGTCGATTTCGGGGCGGCGCATCAGCAATTGCATGCCAATCCACGCGCCGAAGGAGAAACCGCCAACCCATACGGACGATGCGCCCGGGTTCACGCTTTGCAGCCAGTCGAGTGCGGATGCCGCATCGGCCAGTTCACCTTCGCCATGGGCGAATTCACCCTGCGAGCGTCCGACACCGCGGAAGTTGAAACGCAGCGTCGAAAAGCCGCGGTCCGCGAAAGACTGGAACATGGTGTAGGAGATTTTGTTATTCATCGTTCCGCCGCGCTGCGGGTTCGGATGAAGGATGAGCGCGATGGGCGACCCGGGGATTTTGCTATGTTTGTAGCGGCCTTCGAGACGTCCCGCGGGACCTGTAATCATGACTTCTGGCATATTGAGATTTAGCCTCCTGCTGCCTTACGGTTGAATATTTCTTGTTTTGCTTTACAACCTCTATCGAAGACGAAACTATACATAATGAAAAAACGATAGCAAGAAAAATGTTGAATTTTCTATATAAATCAATTATTTATATTTCGTTCTTCATAGATTTTTCGACTCGACTAAACGGTATTTAGAACAAAAATGAGCATAAGCGGCCTAACCTATCTGGACCACAACGCGACGACGCCGACGAAGCCGGCCGTCGTTGAAAAAATGCAGGAAATGCTGACGTTTCCGGGCAATGCCTCCGCTATCCACAAGGCCGGACGCGAAGCCCGCCGCAGAATCGAACAGGCGCGCGGCGAAATTGCTGCGGCGCTACATATTGGATTGCGTGACGTGATTGTTTTCACGGGCGGCGCGACGGAGGCGAACAACCTCGCCCTCCTCGGCGCAGGGATGGAGCGCGTGATTGTCTCCGCCATCGAACATCCCTCCGTCCTCGGCGTGCGCGGCGATGCGGAAGTCTTGCCCGTGCTGCCAAGCGGTATCGTCGATGTCGCGGCACTTGGTAAAATGCTGGAGGGCAATACCCGCCAGACACTTATTTCCGTCATGTACGTCAACAACGAAACCGGCGTCATCCAACCGATGGAAGAAATTGTCGCCGTGGCGCGCAAACGCGGCGCGCTGGTGCATACCGATGCCGTGCAGGCCTTTGGCAAAATCCCGCTGGATGTGCAAAAACTGGGCGCGGATTTCGTTACCCTCTCCGCCCACAAAATAGGCGGGCCGCAGGGCGTGGGCTGCCTTGTCATTTGCAACTGCAACCCCGTCGCCCCCATGGTGCGCGGCGGCAATCAGGAAAAAAATATCCGCAGCGGCACGGAAAATCTGCCAGGCATCGTCGCCTTTGGCCATGCCACAACGTTGATTGACGTGGAAGGATTTCAAAAACTCTCCCTCTGGCGCGACAAAATCGAAACCAGCCTGAAGGCCGCCGCGCCCGAACTGGTTTTCTTCGGCAAGGACATGCCGCGCATCGCCAATACCACCATGTTCGCCCTGCCCGGCGCGCCGTCTGAAACGCAGCTCATATCGCTCGACCTTGCGGGGATTTGCGTGAGCAACGGCTCCGCCTGCTCCAGCGGGACGGTCAAG
Source organism: Micavibrio sp. UBA2020 (assembly GCA_002334985.1). Taxonomy (GTDB): domain Bacteria; phylum Pseudomonadota; class Alphaproteobacteria; order Micavibrionales; family UBA2020; genus UBA2020. The sequence goes on along the minus strand of DDBY01000093.1, from coordinate 9,624 downwards.
GCGTCACATGTTCTAAAGGCCATGGGCGCGGATGAAGCCGCCGCCGGCGCCTCCCTGCGCGTCAGCCTCGGCTGGAACACCACGGAAAAAGACGTAGATTATTTCATCGAAAAGTGGCTGGATATGTACGCACGGGTCAAATCCAGATTAAAACAAGCATAACAAGGACAACAACACATGCCCAAAATGACCTTCATCGAAAAAGACGGCACCGAGCGCACGGTGGATGCGCCGAACGGCCTTTCGCTCATGGAAATTTCGCACAAGCACGGGATTGATATCGAAGGCGCCTGTGGCGGCTGCCTTGCCTGCGCAACCTGCCATGTCGTCGTTGACCCGTCATGGTTTGACAAACTGGATGAAAAGAAAGAGGAAGAGGAAGACATGCTCGACCTCGCCTTCGACCTCAAGAAAACATCGCGCCTCGGCTGCCAGATTTTGATGAGCGACGAGCTGGACGGCATCACCGTCGCCCTGCCCGGCGCGAAAGCGCCGTGGGATAAATAAGGCGCGAAAGCGCCTTGGGACAAGTAAGACGCGCAGGCATCCCACCAAAAAACATCCGTCGTACCGGCGAAAGCCGGTACCCAGCCCCCCTCTGGTACATGGACACCGGCCTTCGCCGGTGTGACAGCCCTTTTGCTTAAACCCGCAGTAAAGTCGCCGCTTTACACTTTCAGATTCACGCCCCTGTGGCGGTTTCTAAGTTTATTCAGCACATCGCCGAATTTCGGGGAATCCAGCAGGCGCTTGTCCGCGACTTCAATCTCGACGTAGCGTATCCACTCGTTTTCGCGGTCTTTGCTGTTGGCCATGCGGAATTTTCCAGCCAGCGGGCTGTCATGCGCGCGCGCTCTTGCGCCATCGGGGTTGGGCACGCCCTGCTTTTCCATCCAGATTTCAAGTCCCGCCCCGCGGTTGAGCCCCAGCGTGTAATCGTTATGCACAAAGGCAATCCCGCCATGTTCACGCACCGCCATAAAGGCTTCGCGCACCTGATGGATATAGGGGGATGAAAATTCTTCGTGGCTATAACCACTTTGCCAAGCGGCGTCGATATAGGCGAATTCAACCTGCTGCCCGCGCACCTGCCCGCGCCAGAATTCATCGTATCCGGGGCGTCCTGTCACCTGCGACAGCGCCGTCGTGCCCAGAAAATATTCGCGCATGGCATCGGGGATGATTTTCTTGCCGCTGCCGATGCTGCCGCGCACGGAAATCACCAGCGGGTCGTGTCTATCGGCCATGACATTCGGCGTAAGCCCTGCGGACAAAAGCCGCGCCATGAAGAATATTTCCTGACGGCTGTTGGTTATGAAGGCGATTTTTTGCCTGTCACGCGAAAGCGGCATGCTGTTCCCCTTTTTTATTTGGGCGCAGGCGGCTTTTTGCCGGAATTGCTGTTGGAATGGTGAATGACAAATTTATGGCGCAGCCCCTGATGATATCCATCAATGATTTCTTCGGGCGTGCAGCCCGGCTCGAACTCCACTGAAACATGCGGCAGGTGGATAATCAATGCCTGATTGGACTCTTCCATCATACGGGCAAAATTTTTTGCGGCGGCACGGATATTGAACGCGCCTTCGGGCGTGAATTCGATGACGTGTTCGTCACCGTGATGTCCTCCGCTATTGTCTTTGCGCCCTGCCATGATTGGCTCCGTTTTGTGCTTTGCGAAAAGAACGCAGCTTTCCGCACCCCAATTATACCAAAGCACATTTGAACAAACGGTTAAGAATCAAAAAATCTTTTATTATCAAAGCCCCGATACAGGTTTCGGCGCGAATTTTGGCGCATGGGGGAATATATCCCGCACCATCGCCTGCACATCGTCATAAATTTTGCAGCCCGTCGCCTGCATATCCGCTTCGCTGACACGGCCAAGGTCGTCGCGTATCCACACGAAATCTACGCCTGCAGCGCGCGCGGATTTGTAATCGCGCATGGAATCTCCGGCCGCCAGAACATCCGCAGGCTTAAGCGCGTATTCCTGCATCATCTCTAAAATCATCGCGGGCGACGGCTTGGCGCGCGCGTCTTCGGGCTGTCCCGGCACGCTCCACGCCAGATAGAATTTTTCAATGGCCGCTGCCGTGCCTAGAATACCGTTCATGTGGGCGTGAATAGCCGCGACGTCATCCGCGCTGACAAGTCCCTTGCCGATACAGTTTTGCTGGGTAAAGACAAACGGCAGCACGCCCAGCGCACGCAGTGCCACCAGCGCCGGCTTCACCGCCGGAAACAATTCAAGTTCATGCGGCGCCAGCACATAGCCGTCCGTCTTGTCACCCGCCGCCTGCCCTGCGCGCAAAATCTGCGTGGTGCGGTTCAGCGTTGCATCACGGTCAAAAATGACGGCCTTGTAAGCACTCACTCCGGCTGCTCCGCCATTTGCGCGGCGAGGTGGTCGAGGATATCCTGATACCCCTCCACGATGTCTTCTATCGTCGCGCCATGTTCGACTTCCATGGTGAACATCGGGAAATGGATGTCGCAATCCATGCCGTATTCTTCCATCATGCCGACGACGGTATCGGCGATATCCTCGATGGCGGCATCGTCTTCGGGGGTGAATTCCAGCACCTCCGCGCCTTCTTCGCCGTCTTCGGCCATTTCATCGTCAAAATCTTCCGGCGTCTCGGTGGGCGGTACCATGGGCGGTTCCTTGTCAAAAATGATGAATTTCAATCATCTAACCACAGCCGCCGCCCCTGTGCCAGCCGGATTTACAGGCCTTTAAAATATGAAAAATGCTTGATTTTGAACGCCCGCGCCGTATATATTGCGCGGCAGAAGAACACGCAGGTTATGAACTCACTCGGTTTTGACAAAGACCCCAAAGATACGCGCCCGCATGCTTTGCATGCAAAACTATAAAACGGCGCGCAAAACGGTAAAACAGCAAGATGAACTCACTCGGCTTTGATAAAGACCCCAAAGATACGCGCGTCGTCGTTGCCATGTCGGGCGGCGTCGATAGCTCTGTCGCGGCATCGCTGCTGCATGAACAGGGATATCAGGTCGTGGGCATCACGCTGCAGCTTTACGACCACGGCGAAGCCTTGGCTAAAAAAGGCGCCTGCTGCGCGGGGCAGGATATTTACGATGCCAAGCGCGTCGCGGAAAAAATGGGGTTCGAGCATTACGTTCTGAATTACCAAAGCCGTTTTCAGGATAACGTCATCGAAGATTTCGTCGAAAGCTATCTGCGCGGCGAAACGCCTATCCCTTGCGTGAAGTGCAACCAGAACGTCAAATTCAAAGACCTTTTGGAAACCGCACGCGACCTTGGCGCCGATTGCATGGCGACGGGACATTACATTCAGCGCGCCCTCGGCGCAGACGGCCGCGCCGAATTGCATCGTGCCTTTGATGCGGGTAAAGACCAGAGCTATTTCCTTTTTGCGACAACGCAAGAGCAGCTGGATTTCCTGCGCTTCCCCCTTGGCGGCTGGAGCAAGGACATCACCCGCCAGCATGCGGAGCGTTTCGGCCTGATTGTCGCGGACAAACCGGACAGCCAGGATATCTGCTTCGTGCCCAACGGCTCTTATGCCCGCGTGGTTGAAAAATTCCGCCCCGGCGCGATGCAGCCCGGCGAAATCGTGCATATCGACGGCCGCGTGCTGGGCGAACATAACGGCATCATCAATTACACCATCGGCCAGCGCCGCGGGCTTGGCATCGGCGGCGGCCATACCGAAAACAATTCGCCGTTGTTTGTCGTCGGCCTGCGCCCCGATAAAAATCAGGTATTGGTCGGCCCGTATGAAGCGCTCGGCCGCGATACGGTTCTGCTCAAAGAATGCAACTGGCTGGCCGATATTCCGCCCGAAGGGCTGGAGGCGGAAGTCAAGCTGCGCTCCGCCCAGACGCCTATTCCGGCGACCGTATTCAAAGACCACGCCGTTTTGAAAGCACCCGCCTTCGGCGTTGCGGCAGGACAGGCCTGCGTCGCCTATATCGGCAACCGCGTTATCGGCGGCGGCTGGATTACGGGCGCGGAAAACCGCAGCATTGCGGTTGCGGCCTGACACCTGACGACCTATATCATTGATGACCTCCTGCGCCACTGGGCGCGCCACACTTCTTTTCCGGATATTCCATGCAAACCCATTCGCGCCAGTTCTATGCCTTCGTCTTGCTTTTGGGCAGCTTGACGGCTTTCGGTCCCTTGTCCATCGACATGTACCTGCCCGCCTTTCCGGCAATGGCGGAGGCGCTGGGCGTGCCGCAGGGGCGGATTGAACTCTCGCTGGCTTCGTTCTTCGTCGGCATGGCTTTCGGCCAGCTGGCCTACGGCCCGCTCACCGACAGATACGGGCGCAAGAAACCGCTTTATGTCGGGCTTTCCATTTACGTCCTCGCCTCCGTCGCCTGCGCGCTCGCACCGACGGCGGACAGTTTGATTTTCTTCCGCCTGCTGCAAGCACTCGGCGCCTGCGCAGGCACGGTCGTATCGCGCGCGATGGTGCGCGATTTGTTCGACCACCGTGAATCCGCGCAGGTCTTCTCCCTGCTCATGCTGGTTATGGGCGTTGCGCCCATTCTGGCGCCGCTTCTGGGCGGTTATGTTTTTCTGCATTTCGGCTGGCATGCGATTTTCTGGTCGCTGGCCGTTTTCAGCGCGGTGATTTTCGTGCTGGTCGCACTGTACCTGCCCGAAACGCGCAGCCCCGATGAAACCGTGCGTTTCAGCCGCAGCTTCCACACCTACCTCGACATCATGAAACACCGCGAATTCATGGGCTATACAATGACGGCGGGCTTCATGCAGGCCGCGCTGTTTGCCTATATCACCGGCTCTTCCTTCGTTTTCATCGAATATTTCGGCATCGCGCCCCAGCATTTCGGCTGGATATTCGGCGCCAATGCCTTTGGCCTGATTATGGCGGCGCAGGTGAACGCGTGGCTTTTGCGCCGCGGCATGCACCCCGATACCATCATGATGCGCGCGCTGTATGCGCTGGCGGGCTTCGGGCTGTTGCTGGGTGCAGCGGCCTTTGCCCATGCGCCGCTTTACATCCTGCTGCCGCCGCTGTTCGGCTTCCTTGCTATGGCGGGGATGATATTTCCAAACGCAGGCGCAGGCTCGCTCGAGCACCAGAAACACCGCGCGGGCGCGGCCTCGGCCTTGGCGGGGATGCTGCAATTCTGCCTCTCCGCCCTTTCGGCGGGGCTGGTGAGCCTGCTGCACGCCGAAACCCCGCGCCCCATGGCCGCCGTCGTGGCCGTTTGCGGCGTCGTGGCCTGCGGCATTTTCATCTACATGAAAAAATACCGCCCGCCCGCCGCCCTGACCCCCGCAGCGCCGCAGCCGGAAGCCTAAACTAAAACGATAAATCAAAGATTTAGCCAATTTGAACGGCAGGCTTGACAGCCGCAGCCTTTATTGGCATATAGACGGACACTTTCCCTGTGGCGGGGTAGCTCAGTGGTAGAGCAGAGGAATCATAATCCTTTGGTCGGGGGTTCAAATCCCTCCCTCGCTACCAATTCATAACATAACCCTTAAATATCAAAGATATAGCTTGAGACTTCCGAGGTGTCACAAGGAAGTGTCACATGGCATTGTCTGTTCCAAGCTATCTTCGCCTTTCCCGCCACAACGTGTTTTATTTCCGCTGGCCTATCCCTGCCGCGCTGCATCCGCGGGGCAAAGTCCAGCACGTTGAAACCTCGCTCCGTACCCGAAACCCTCGCCTAGCGTTGCAGATGGCGCGGTATCTGGCCTACCATGCAGAAAACATCACAGGGCGTTTAGTTGGCATGACCCATGCGGAGATAAAAGAGGAACTACGAGCGTTTTTTGCAAAGTGGCTGGAAAACCGGAAACGGACAATGGACGAACATGGCGTCCTGCCGCCGGAACAGGTTAGCTACTACGAAAACACGTTGTTTGAACTCGAATTGGCGATAGAGCGCGGAGATGATGATTTTACCGTGGACGAAAGCCTTGATGATGAATTACAGCGCATCCTTCGCGTCAGGAAGCTGAACATCCAGCAAGATACGCCGGAATACGGGCATCTGAAACGCGAGTACAAATTCGCCCATGCCCAGTATTGCCGTGACGTACTGACCTACAATAAAGGCATCCGCAGCTATGACCTGTCGCCTGTCCGTGTACTGACGCAACAGCCCACGGAAAATTCCGGTATCACGCTGAAACAGGCTGTGGCTGATTTTATTTTAGAGCGTCAACGTGGTGAAGCATGGACACCCCGAACCTTGAAAGACCGCACCGCCCAGCTCGCCCTGTTATGCGAGATACTTGGCGATAACATCGATATTTCCAGCGTGAACGTGCATAAGGTCGATACCGTCATTAAAATCCTGCACGACCTCCCGAAGAACCGGAATAAAAACCCGAAGACAAAGGGTTTGACATTAAATCAGATGCTTGTCGTAACGGAGGCGGAAAAGCTGGATGCGCGTACCGTCAACGAATACATAACCGTTTATCAAAGCCTTTTTGCATGGGCTGAACGCCGAGGGTACATAATCAAAAATTTCTTTGAAGGAAGGCAAATCAAGCTCGGCAAGCGCAAAGCAAATGCCCGTGTTCCTTTTACCTCCAGCCAAATAAAAACCATCCTTGCCGCCTTGCCAGCGCATACACAGGAGAAGTCCGGCAAGTCCTTCCGCTACTGGGGCGTGATGCTGGCGATTTACACAGGGGCAAGATTGAATGAAATCGCCCAGCTTGCCCTTGGCGATATTCAGCAAGCCGATGGCATCTGGTATCTCAACATCACGGACGAAGGGGATGACGACAATAAACGCCTGAAAAATGAAAGCTCTAAACGCCGTGTGCCTGTCCATGCCGCTTTGCTTGCCGCTGGCTTTATCGACCGTGTGCAGGAATTGAGGGATGCGGGGCATAACCGCCTGTTCCCCGACCTCGAATATCAGCAAGGGCACGGCTACGGCAGGGGATTGACGCGCTGGGTCAGCACGAAACTGCTGGTTGACCTCGGCATAAAGGACGAAGGGCTTTCCTTCCACAGCTTCCGGCACTCGTTCATTACGGGCTTGCGGCAAGCTGGCGTGGAATTGCAGACCGTTCAGGAGCTTGTCGGTCATAGCAAGGACGTTGTGACAGAAACGGTTTATAACGCTACGGCTTATCCCTTGCCTATGCTGAAAACTGCCATTGATAGGCTGTTTTACACCTAACTTGCCCCACGCCTGATATTCCCGTATCATGCCCACAAGCCTTGCAAGGTGGTCTTGCAAAAGCTTGGGGCGTGGAAACCCCTTCATCGTAACGGCTGGCATCAGCCGTTATTGGTGCATCCATACAAGGACAGCACCAAGGATGCCGCTTTTCGGTCTTATGACCGGAGAGTGGCGGTGGCGTTGTGTGTAAGCATGACGCTGGATGTCCAATGGCTTCGGTCTAAAGACCGTCACGCCGTTTGTTACGATGAGCGGTTTCCAATCTCCGGTCGCCAAGTCCACCTTGGCGGCTGTTTTTTTGTCTAGGAGAAAACCGCATGAAACGCATCATCCCCGTTTTTCTTATCGTCCTTACTCTGTCCGCCTGTGCAACACAAATGACTGTTTTGGACAAATCGTATCCGGCAACCGACCCCGATAATTTAACCATCCTTTTCAACGAAAAACCGAAATGCAACGCCAAGCAAATCGCATTCCTGAACACGACAACAGCCTATTCATGGTCGCAAGATGGCGCATTGCAATCAGCGCGTGAGAATGCCGCTTCCGTAGGTGCGGATTATCTTGTTATCAATAACACGAAGTCCATGTACGGGGATGGCACGGGCACAGTATTTCATGCAATTGCCTATAAATGCGTGAAGTCATGATAGAAGTCGCTGTCATTGCAGCTATCGGCTATGTTGTATATTGCGTTTTAAGGTCAAGCGTTTTGCAAAAAAGCCGTGTGGCGACAGAGCTTCAAAAGGCATTCGCTGCCGTAGCTAGAACGTCTTTTTATACCTTCGAAGGGGATACACATATCGCTGCAAGGCAGTATGTTGAAACGTACTGGGACATGTGGAAGCCCCTGCGCAAACAGGCGAAAATACGGCCTCCGTTTATGGCGTTGCTTATTCTAAGGGAAGCTGCCACGAACTTGCATAACGTAGACCACCCTAATACAGACTTTGTTTTGGATGCCCTTAGGCTTGCTTCAATGTCTCACCTGCAAAATTTTAAGCCCTCAAACGAGATAGAAGAACAGTCCGTAGGCTTTGCCATTAAAAGCTTTGGAGACATATTCCGCATAAGAAATGGGACTATACCAAAAGGCTTAGAGGAACTAACCGGATAGGTAGAATTATTTATATATATCAGTATTTTAGTATAAAAACCCACTCTAAATGGCTCATATATAGAAAGAAGGATTTCTGGCCGTATCTGTTTTCCATGTACGAGAAGTATCAGGGCTTGCTAGAAATCATCTATTATCAGTGATTAATATGGGCAAGAATTAAGCTTAAGGAAAAAAAAGCATGAAACTTATAAGAACACTAAGGTTTAGCCATAATCACGAAGAACTTGAAGTCCGTGCAATTGAAGATGAGCTTGGCGGCATCAAAGTTAGAGTATTCCGTGACGGAGAAGCTGTAACGCCCACAAGCTATATCCTAAAGGCTGAAGACATTGCGGATGGGGCTGCCGACAATATCGACCTTTTAGGACGAGCTATGGAGATTGCTAAAACGGACGTCCAAGAGGGGAATGTTGCTGTAGATAGAAATAGAGCGTAAGAGGCTACTCAATTTATCTCGTTTCAATTCCCGAAGCCATTCAGAAAAATGGCGTTAAAATTCGTGATAGGGAATTTGCCAGTACCCCGTTAACCTTTCCCCCGTGGCGCGGTCTTTCGTCTTGTGCTTGTTTTCAGGCGGGGCAAGGATATGGGTATAACCGACCTGATACAACCACTTTCCAGAGTCAAAAGAAGGCCGCTGGATAGCGTCTAGGGGGTGCGCAGCTACCCCCATAGCCAATAACCCGTAAACTGTCTGTAAATCGCTCTTAGACCCCTTAATTTTGACTTATTGAAAATACCTTTGTTTTCTTGCTTTTCTTGACAGCCGGAATCCTCTGGTGTCACAATAGGGTGTCACATACGTTCAACCTATCCTCAGAATGATAAGTTATATCAATAGGTTATATTGAACTGGTCGCTAGGTCGGCAATCCCTCCCTCGCTACCAAATAC
>DDBY01000093.1:0-182 GCA_002334985.1 Micavibrio sp. UBA2020 | reverse complement strand
CCCTCCCTCGCTACCAAATACCAATTAAATCATAAAAGTTATCTGCACACTTCCTAGATGGAACACGAAAGTGGGGCAAAAGGATGTTCATTCCTGTTTACGCGCTATAAAATGCCTATTATTTCCGCTGGCCACTCCCTGCCGCGCTGCATCTCCAAGCTATCTTTGCAGCTTGCGGCATA
>DDBY01000220.1 GCA_002334985.1 Micavibrio sp. UBA2020 | reverse complement strand
CTCTTTTTTGCGCATCCGTTTACGGGGCTTATTTATCGCTTTATTTCAAATCCAATACAAAAGTCACTTTTTATTAAGGGGTTGTTTAAAACTTTGAGAATAAAATATAATTGGATAAGCAGGGTTATCCGGGGGGAGAATCGCGTCCATGGCATTTCGTCTTTGCAAGTACTCAGAGATTATCAAGCGCAAGCGTAGCGAAGGCTTCACGCTGGTCGAATTTGCGATTGTGATGCTTATCTCCGGCCTTATTCTGATGGCGATTATGCAGGCATACAAAGTATTTGTTCAGGATAAGTACCAGCGCGCCGTCTATGAGAAGCTGGACGTGCTGAACAGTAGTTTTTCTGTTTATGCTTCTGCTACCAACAGATACCCGTGCCCGTCGGACCATACTTTGCGTGTAGATGACGCGGCGGCCGGGCTAGAAGACTGTGCCGCGGCTTGGGCGCTGGCGCCCGGCACCTGTATCCCCTCTGGCGGTATTTGCCGTGTGGATGGTGCACGCAATACGCCTGCTCTCGGCCTACCTTCGCTTGACCCCGTGTTTATCGGCGGCATCCCCTATAAAACGTTGCGCGCAGGTGTAGCCAAGCCCTCGCTGCAAATGGCTGCCCTTATTGATACGATGGACCCTTGGGGTTTTCAGATGACATACGCCGTTACGGCATCCCAAACCGATGCGATGACGTTTGATTCAAGCTACGGCGCAATTGATATACAAACCGAAGCGGGTGTCTCTCTTATCCAGCCTGTGGGCAGCGCGCATTTCGTTGTTGTTTCGCACGGTGAAAACAGTATGGGGGCCTTCAACGGTCAAGGTCAGCGCTCTTTCCCCTGCGTTGCGGGTACGGCGGATTTTGGTAACTGCGACCGCGCCGATGCAACCTTCGTTTCCGGCTTGCGCAATATGGGCGATGGCGCCAATTATTATGACGATGTTATCCTTCAGCGCTCCTATTCGATGTCGGAGCTGTGGAAATTCGGCGATACCGTCAACATCATGTACAACGCCAATCCGGGCAACGTCGGCGTGGGGCTTGCCGACCCGACAGAGAAGCTGGATATCAACGGCAATCTGCGTTCGACCAACGTACGCGCGCCCGAAATGTGCGACCGCGGCGGCGCGAACTGCTGGGATGCGGCCAAGCTCGGCGGGACGGGGATGAGCTGCGGCGCGGCATCCGCAGCGGGCAAGGTCAAAATCATGCGCGGTATTCGTGCGGGCGAGGTTGACCCGCTTTGCGTCGAAATTGATCTGCCGACGGTTTTGAATAACCAGAGATGTACAAACCCGGGCGAGTATGTTGTGGGTTTCACCGCGGCGGGCAATATCATCTGCGAAGTGCCGTAATGCGGCAGGCCTGTGATTTTATTAAATTTTTCGAGAATGGCAAGAAGTTGTTAACTCTTTCTTCAAGCTTGAATTGTAGAATGATTAGAGTGGTGTAGTGCGCTCAGGGGGCTCTGCAAATGATTCTAGGTGCTTGTGTGACGTCTAAAAAATCTTCGGGCTTTTCGCTGATTGAGCTTGCGATAGTGATGACGATTGTCGGCCTTTTTGTGGCGACGGCGGCGCAGACCTATAACCTCTATACCAAACGCACCGCGACGAACAGCACGCTGGAAAAGAAAAACAGCATTGAAATCGCGCTTGGTAAATTCATGTCCGTCAATGGACGGCTGCCTTGTCCGGCCGACCCTGCGCTGCCTGTCGGGGATGCAAACGCGGGTCGTGAGAACTGCCGCCCTGACGATGTCGCTTATCCGACGCTGGCCTGCAACGCCACAAACTCGCTTTGCCGCATCGAAGGCGCGCGCAGTTTTGTGTTCCCTGCGACGGGGACGACCGTGCAGGGCACTGTGCCCGCGAATACGGGGCCGGAGCGTGTTTTGCGCGGCGCTGTTCCTTATGCCACGCTGGGGCTCGCCCCGCGCGAAGCCTATGACGGTTGGGGCAGTATGTTTACCTATGCGGTGACGGAAATGCTCTCCAGCAGTTTTTTCCTGTCGCAAGGCGGCACCACCAATAACTGTGTGGAGGTTTGCGGCACGGCAAACGAGGGCGCTAACTTGACGCTGAACGCAGGTGCAGGGCGGGTGTTTACGGATGTTATTTATGCGTCATACGGCACGCCCACCGGCTCTTGTGCCGGATTCACCAACAGTGCGTGCCATGCCAGCACCAGCACCGATACGGTGCGCACGGCTTTTCAAGGTCTCGCCTCGCGTACCTACGCAGCCAGCAACGGTAACTTCGGTGACCCGTGTAGTGGTACTTTCAAACGTCTTTCCGTCATCATGCGCGCCTGCGAAGCGACGGCTTCCGTGTCGTTTAACGAAGCCAACGGTGCTATCGACCATCGCCGCTGGGATGATGCAACCTCGACCGACATCAAACGCCGAAATCCCAACGTGATTGTTGGCGGTTTTCAGGCTTTTGATAGCTGGATGCTGGCTGTGGTATCGCACGGCCCGGACCGCAAGGGCGGCTGGAACGCACAGGGCCAAATGCCTATCCCCTGCACGGGGGCCGGCCGTGACGTTATCAACTGCACGATGAGCAGCTCAACTTTTATCGACCAGACTTATGTATCGACGGCGCCGGGCGCGACGTTTTACGATGACACCTTCGTTTCGACATCGCCTATCCGTGAAAGCGACAAATGGCATTTCTCCACCATTTCTGCCATTCGCAACAAAGAGGGCACGATGGTCGGTATCGGCACAGACACGCCGGGCATGGCGCTGGATGTTGTCGGCGCGGTCCGCGCGATGGACAGCGAAAGTACAACGTATTGTGACCAGAACGGCGGTTCGTGCTTCGAGCCGCGCATTATCGGCGGCACAGGTATCGAATGTCCCGGCGGATGGATGAAGGGGATTGTCAGTGGCGCAGCCGTTTGCGAGAGCAAGGTCAGCACGACATCTATCGTCAGTGGCGTCGGCAGCTGTGCCGCGGGCTCTTATCTTGTGGGGTTCTGTGCCAACGGCTCGCGTCTGTGCAAGATACCGGGCGGTGCCGACCCCGTGTGTCCGTGACGCCTAGGATTTGAAGGAAGAGATATGAAAGCGAAGGGCGAGGATAAAATGAACCAGCAGTCTGTGCACCAACAGCGCGGCTATACGCTTATCGAAATGGCCATCGTCATTTCTGTTCTGGGCATGATTGTCGCCGCCTTCGTATCGGCCTATGCGCTTTATCACAAAAACCAAATCGAAATCACCACGCTGTCAAACGCGAACCGCGTGGTCAGCGCGCTGGGACATTTTCTGGTGCAAAACGGACGTTATCCTTGCCCCGCCCGCATGGACGTGGCGCGTGACGATGCGGCTTACGGTATGGAAACAAATTGCACGGATACCTCCATTGCGGTCGGCAACTGCGCAAACGGCCTTTGCATAGAGGCGGGTGAGCGTCAGGTGAACACCAACCCGAACCCCGGCACGGCTGTCAACATCACGCCGCGCGTGCGGCGCGGTGCCGTTCCTTTCCGCATTCTGGGCTTGCCTGAAAACGCAGCCGAAGACGGCAACAAAGTGCGCATGTACTATGCCGTCACTGAAAACCTGACGAATACCGCGACTTACCGCAAGGACGCGGGTGGTATTTCTGTGATTAACGCAGATAACGTGTCGCTCGTATCGCCCGATAGCTCTGCCCACTTCGTGGTGTTCAGCGTGGGTAATGACCGCCGCGGCGCTGTCACGCGCTATGGCCAGACGAATAGACCCTGCGGCGACCCCGATGTGCAAGCAGATGCTCTCAACTGCAGCACGACCTCTACAGCGCCCCATAACCTCGCGCGTTACCGCATGGCGGACCACAGCCGCAGCGACAACGCACGCCATTACGACGACTATATGCGCTACTACGCCTCTGTTGAAACGCCTCTCTGGCGCGTCACGGGCGCGACCAGCACCGATATCGTTGATTTGATTGACGTGGGTGCGGGTGGACGTGTGGGCGTAGGTGTCAGCTCCCCGGGTGCGCCTGTGCATGTAGTGGGCGATGTACGCACCAGCGAAAACCTGCTGGCACGCCAGATTTGTAACCCCACGGGCGGCGATTGCTTCATGGTTGATTCCATCGGCGGCGGCGACACAAACCCGCCCACGGCGGCGCTGCAATGTAACAACCCTGCGCATCCGTCTTATGACCCTGCACGTCCCTATGTTATCGGCTATGCCTACGGGCAGGCTGTTTGCGGTACGGGCAACGAAGATATCCGCTGCCCCGCAGGCCGCATTTTGCGCGGCGTTGCCGCGGACGGCACCCTGACCTGCGATGCTGTTACCGGCTGTGCACCCATTACGGTCAACATGTGCCAAGTCAGCGGTGTGTGGCAGCAAGCGTTTATTCCGTCGGGCATTACCGGCCAGGTTTACCAGACCGATGTGTTCGGCGCATCTTTCCGCCGTACCTATCGTTGTACCAACGGTAACTGGACACTGCAAAGCTCGACGGGCTCGTGCAACTGCACGGCGGTGACCAACCAGATTGTCAACGTCGCCTGCAACAGTGTTTTCGGCGGCCCCGCTGCTGGCTGGAGCGGTACGGCAACGCGCCCCTTCTCGCGCACCTGTCCGGATGGCGCCGAAACCTACGGCCCGATTGACTCAAGCGGCTGTGCTTGCGTCAACCTTGCGGGTGCGCCTGAAACGCGCACATGCCAGCAATCGCCCTTCAACTATCCGGCGGGCTATGCTTGCCCCGCAGGCCAGTCGCCCAAACGCTACCGCGACTGGACGTGCACAGGGCCGCAGTCGGGTACTTATACCGCCTACTCGGCCGTTCCGGGCTCGGATTGCTGCAGCTGCACCGCAGGTGTCCGCTCTACGCAGTGGGTGTCTTGTGGCGCGGGCTATACCGGTACCAAAGAGCAGGAGCGTTTCACCTCCTGCCCCGGCTATACCGCATGGGCGGATACGGGTAATAACAGCTGCGCTTGCAATACCAGCCTGATTGAAACCGGCACGCAGGCCTGCCCTGACGGTCAGGTCGGCGTTATCCAGCGCCGCCGCGACTGGAACTGCGCGGCCACGCCGCCCGCATGGGGGGATTGGTACACGACCAGCGACAACTGCGGCCCTGTCAGCTATCAGTGGGTGCCGAAAACCACGGGTCACGGCCCCTATGGTATCGCGCTCAGCAACACGGCAGGCACGACCTGCTCGAGCGCGGGCTCACAGGCGGCATGTTCCTATCCGGCAACGGGCGGTTATACGCACTACGACTCCTGCCGCTGCGAATAAAATCGCAGCCGCGCAGGGGGTAAGGGGGCGGAGGGGCGCTTAGGCGCGGAACCAGCCTTTGAGGATATCGAGATAAATATCGGCGAGCGCGTGCATGTCGGAAACGGCCACGCGCTCGTCGGTTTTATGCATGGTCTCGCCGACGATGCCAAACTCGATAACGGGGCAGTGGTTTTTGATATAGCGTGCATCCGACGTGCCGCCGGAGGTGCTGAGCTCCGGCGTGCGGCCGGTGTGTTTGCGGATAGTCTCCACAATCAAATCCGAATGTTGGCCGGGGGCGGTATAAAAACTCTCCCCGCCGACGCGAATATCGAGCTTGTAGGGGACGTTCGTCGCATCCAGCGTTTCGCGGATTTTCGCCTCCAGCGTTTTGCCGCTCCAATGGCTGTTGAAGCGGATATTGAACGTCGCACGGGCACGCGCGGGGATAACGTTTTCCGCCTTGTTGCCGATATCAATATTCACGGTTTCAAGGTTGGAGGGCTGGAAATGTTCGTTGCCTGTATCCAGCACCAGCGCGTCAAGCGCTGCCAGCAGTTTGACCAGTTTCGGCACGGGATTGTCGGCCAGATGCGGATAGGCGACATGCCCCTGTTTGCCGTCCACTGTCAGATATCCTGTGAACGTCCCGCGGCGGCCGATTTTAATCATATCGCCAAGCTTTTCGCGCGATGTGGGCTCGCCCACCAGACAGAAATCTATTTTCTCGCCGTGTTCTTCCAGCCACTTCAGCATTTTGGGCGTGCCGTTGATGGACGGGCCTTCTTCGTCGCCTGTAATCAAAAAACTGATGGAGCCCTGCGGTTTGTGTTCTTCGAGAAAGCGCAAAACGGCGGAAACAAAACAGGCGATAGGGCCTTTCATATCGGCCGCGCCGCGGCCGCAGACGTAGCCGTCTTTAACTTCACCGCCAAAGGGGTCGAAACTCCAGCCCGCGACGTCGCCAACGGGGACAACATCGGTATGCCCTGCGAAACAGAAATGCGGCGCAGTGGTGCCCCAGCGGGCATAGAGGTTATCCACGTCCGGCGTATCGACGTCGGAGAATTTTAGGCGGTGGCAAACAAACCCCGCCTTGGTAAGGATGCCTTCAAGCAGGTCGAGCGCGCCGCCCTCCGCCGGTGTCACGCTCGGGCAGCGCAGCAGCCCTTGCAAAATTTCCACGGGGTTTTTGTCGGAAGGACTCTTCTCGGCGGCGCTCATGATGCTTACTCGCGCAGGAGGTCGTTGATAGAGGTCTTGCTGCGGGTCTTTTCATCCACGCGCTTGACGATAACCGCGCAGTAAAGCGAGGGGCCGGGCGTGCCGTCGGGCAGCGGCTTGCCGGGCAGCGTGCCCGATACCACGACCGAATAGGCCGGCACGCGGCCCATGAAAACTTCGCCCGTCGCACGGTCGATGATTTTGGTTGAGGCGCCGAGGTAAACGCCCATCGAAAGCACGGAGCCTTCTTCGACAATCACGCCCTCGGCGACTTCGGCGCGTGCGCCGATGAAGCAGTTGTCTTCGATAATCACGGGGCCCGCCTGCAGCGGCTCCAGCACGCCGCCGATACCGACGCCGCCGGAGATATGGCAGTTCTTGCCGATTTGCGCGCAGGAGCCGATGGTCGCCCATGTATCTACCATCGTGCCTTCATCGACATAGGCACCGACGTTGACAAACGACGGCATCAAAACGACTTTCGGCGCGATAAAGGCGGATTGGCGCACAAAACAGCCGGGCACGGCGCGGAAACCCGCGGCGCGGAAGGCGGCATCGTCCATGCCGGCAAAACGCGACGGCACTTTGTCAAACCACGGCGCAGGGCCGGGGCCGCCCGGAATGATGCTGTTATCGTTAAAGCGGAACGACAGCAGGATGGCTTTTTTCACCCACTGGTTGACATGCCATGCGCCGTCTTTTTTCTCTGCCACGCGCAGCTGGCCGGCGTTCATCAGCGCCATAATCTCTTCGACGGTTTTTTTGCCCAGAATACGCGTTTTGTCGGTCAGGGAATCTTTTTGTTCCCATACGGTGTTGATGCTTGTTTCCAGTTCCTGAAACTCGGACATGTTATCCCTCTCGCGGTGATTGTTTGTTGTTATTTGAATTTCTGCTCGAACCACGCGGTCAGACGGTCGGCGCGGTGGTGAATGTGCAGGTCGTCGGCGGGCGCGTTTTGCTCCGTGCCGTGCAGCCAGACGGTGGTCATGCCCAAATCATGTGCGGGTTTGAGGTTAATCTCCATATCCTCGAACATGCAGGCGCTCTTCGGGTTGACGCCGTGGCGGTACAGAAAAGTGTGATAGGTGTCCATCTGCGGCTTTGGCCAGTATCCGGCGTCTTCGATGGCGAATACGCCGTCGAAATGCCCCGCGATGCCAAGGTGGTCAATCATCCTGAGCGCGAAATGCTTCGGCGCGTTGGTGAAAACGACCTTGCGGCCGGGCAGGCGCGTCAGCCCGCCTTGCGTAATCGCGCAAGGCTCGACCAGCGCATAATCTATATCATGCACATAGGTCAGAAAATCGGACGGGTCGAGGTTATGCTCGGTCATCAGCCCGCGCAGCGTGGTGCCGTAGGTTTTATAGTAATGCTTGCGCAGGCGCGCGGCTTCTTCTTTGTCGGTCTTGAGGAAGTCTGCGACAAAATCCGTCATGCGCGTCGCGACGAGGTCGAAGATATGACGCTCCGCATCGTAAAGCGTATTGTCGAGGTCGAAGACCCAGGTATCGATATGACTGAAATCCTGCATCACACGGACTTTCGGGCGCGCAGCGCGGTCGATAACGTGCCGTCGTCGAGATAAT
This sequence comes from Micavibrio sp. UBA2020, assembly GCA_002334985.1. Classification (GTDB taxonomy): domain Bacteria; phylum Pseudomonadota; class Alphaproteobacteria; order Micavibrionales; family UBA2020; genus UBA2020. The sequence continues at coordinate 2,158 of DDBY01000220.1, read as the reverse complement.
CGATTTGTCCGCCGATAGGCACGCCGTGCGCCAGCTGGCTGATGCCGACGTGGCAGGTCTGCAGGCAGTCGGCAATGTAATGCGCCGTCGTCTGTCCGTCGATGGTGGCGTTCAGCGCCAGAATAACTTCGCGCACGGCATCGTCCGCGGCACGGCGCGTCAGGTGCGGAATGGAAAGGTCTTCGGGTGTGATGCCGTCAAGTGCCGACAGCGTGCCGCCCAGCACATGGTAATATCCACGGAAAGAGCCGGTTTTTTCAATCGCCCAAAGGTCGGATATATCCTCGACCACGCACATCAGGCTGCGGTCGCGGGTGTTATCCGCGCAAATCGCGCAAGGGGCGCAGGTGTCGAGGTTGTGGCATTCGGGGCATTCCGTGATGACCTCCGCCGCGCGGCCGAGCGCCTGCGACAGCGGCAGCATCAGGCTTTCGCGGTTTTTCAAAAGATGCAGCGCCGCGCGGCGGGCGGAGCGCGGCCCCATGCCCGGCAGGCGCGCCAGCAGTTTCATCAGATGTTCGATATCGGTGCCAATCATGGGGCTGATTATACCTGTTTCGCAGGGGGTTTTTCCAGCCTATATCGCGGTAAAAGCGCGGTTTTAGGGCTTGCGCGGCGCGGGGGCGGGGTAGCGGCGCTGCTGGTGGGCGTCATAAACCTCGTCCGATTTTTCAAGGCGGATATAGCCTGCGCTATTGGGGGTGAGATAGGCCTGGTCGGGCGCATCTTTGCGCAGAATATCCAGAAGGGCGTTGAATTTTTCGGTGGCATCCGCGCGCGCGGCGGCGGCGGAGAATTTTTCCTGCAGGCGGCTGTCGCGGCTGGCGCGGCCGAACATGCGCGGCAGGATGTCAGCGGTAAAAGCGCGTATATGCGGCACGTCGCGGTCCTGCTCCAGCTTGCGGATAACGTCTGCGGCGGTTTGCAGCTCCGCCTCCGGGCTCAGCAAATAGGCGCGGCCGCCGCGGTCGGCCTTGGTGTCGTCTTGCTCTGCCGCGACGTATGTTGTGAGATATGTCGCGTTATTTTTAACGCCGAAAGCAATCGCGGTTTCATGGTCCGGCATGGCCAGCGTGTGGCGGGTTTTATTTTGCAGGACGTCTTCCCAGACGAACTGGGCGAAAAGTTTTTGTTCGGACATCGGCGCACTCCCAAGCCCGTTTGCCGGGGCTTTTCAAAAATAAACAGTATTTTGAGGATTGCTTTAGAAAGCCGGACAAGCAGGCAGGAAACATCCTGAATAAACCGCGCTGCTGTAGAAGAGGCTTGCCTTGGAAACAGACTAGCCAGCCGCTTGCGTTATGTCAACAGGCGGCGCAAGTTTCAATATTAGTATAGCTTTTTCAAAAACTTAGCGGATTGTCACTGACAAATCACCAATACCGTCGATATGCGCATCCACCTTGTCGCCGCTTTCAAGCGCGCCGACGCCGGCGGGCGTGCCGGTCATCAGGATATCGCCGGGCTGCAGGGTGATAAAACGCGACAAAATCGCAATCAGGCGCGGCAGCGGCCATATCATGTCGGCCAGTTGCCCGTCCTGCCGGATGTCGCCATTGACGGAAAGCTGGATGGCGCCCTGCGGCGGCGTTTGCGATGCGCCCGCGGGTATCAAAAGGCCGCAGGGCGTGGCGTGGTCGAAACCCTTGGCAAGGTCCCACGGCTTGCCGCCATCCTTGGCCAGTTTTTGCAAATCGCGGCGGGTGAGGTCGAGCCCCACGGTATAGCCGAAAACATGCTCCATCGCGCTTTGCTCCGGAATATCCGCCCCGCCCATGCCCAGCGCCGCGACCAGTTCTACCTCATGGTGCAGCGATGCCGTTTGCGGCGGATAGGGGATGATATCGCCATCATGCGCAAGGCTGTCGGCGGGCTTCATGAAAAAAACGGGGCTGCCTTCTGCCGTGCCAGCCTTCGCGCCCATTTCGGCTGCGTGCAGGGCGTAATTCTGCCCCACGCAAAAAATGCGGCGCACCGGAAATACTTCGCGCCGTCCGGCAACGGGCAGGAAGGGCGGCGGCGCGGGCGGGAATACATATCCGGTCATGGTGCCTTCCCTTCTTTTGCGGTGCCTTCTTTGGCGGCCCCTTCTTTTGCGGCCCCTTCTTTGGATTGCCAGGCATCGCTGAAAATGCAAAGAAGGGGCCGCAAAAGAAGG
>DDBY01000150.1 GCA_002334985.1 Micavibrio sp. UBA2020 | reverse complement strand
CATGCGTGAACCCGCTGAGGGTTCACGCATGTACTGGTCATCACGATTGGCGAACAGCGGGGCAAGAGCGGAACCCTCAGCGGGTTCACGCATGTACTGGTCATCTCCGACGGCGATATGTTCGACCCCGAACCGTCGAAAGAGAAGATCTTCACCATGTTCGACCACTCCGACAAAATTACTTTCGATGCGGCCATCATCACCGCGGCGAAGGGGACGAACATGCAAAAAATGGCCGAAGGCATCAAAGGCCGGAAACCTTATCAGGACATGGGTATCGTCCTTGGTAACAATCCGGAAGAAGTGCCGATGGCGATCGTCGGGCTTTTGCTCGAGAAGGTCAGGAAAACCGGCAGCTTCCAGGCCGTTCCTAACAGTCAGAAACGCAGAGCCATGAGACAAGCTCATAACAAGATGGATCGGAAACCATGACGAAAAACAACAAAGACCAAAAAACGACCGCCCCCAAAGCCGAAGGCAAAAAGCCGGAGGCGGCGTCCATCTTGAAAAAGAACATCAAGGACCTGTCCCTTGAAGATTACGAGCAGCTGGAAAAGCGCATCGGCACCTCGACCCGCCCGTTCCCGATGTGGGGTCCGCAGCGCGTTGAAGAAAACGGCCGCAGCTCCATCCAGACGGTTCTGTCTTTTATCGCGGATGACAGCCAGCCGCTGAAAATCTATTCCGAACGTCCCTATGAAGAAGTCGTTGCGCTCGCTTATTGCGACATGCCTGTGCCCAGTATGCTGCCGATTTTCAAAGACGGTATCGAACGCCGCGGCGACCCGCTGCAGCGCCAGAAAGACATTCTGGAAGGCAAACAGCCCCAGAACGAAAACTTCAACCGCACGCAGATGATGATTGGCGACCCCGGCCACGGTAAGTCGTTCCTCGGCGCCCTGCAGGGCCGTCTGCGCGCCAAAGGCTCGGTCGAGATTTTCGACTGCGGCGGCAAGAACATGAACGACCTTCTGTTCGAAATGGTGCTGGACTTCGGCGCCGCCGACGCCCTGCCCAAAGCCATCGACAAACGTCTGAAAGCGGGTTCGCTGGAAGATATGTCGCTCGGCCTCGTCGCGCAGCTCAACAACCTTGAAGCCATGCCTGAAAGCGTCAAAGGCGAAAAAGCCGTGGCGGAATGGAAAGAGCAGACCCGCATCGTCACTTACGGCGATGACGGCAAAGCCTCCATCGACTGGGCGAAACTGCGCGAGGGCAGCGAAGAGAAAATCACCCGCGCCTTCGACATTCTGACCAAAATCAGCAAAATCGAAGGTCTCGACAACGCCGGTGGCAACGCGCTGGGTATGAACTCCCAGTTCGGCGCGCTCATTCGTGCGTTCATCGACAACCGCGAAATCGTTCTTGATGAATACAACAAATCGCGCGAAGGCTCGGACAACGCCCTGCAAACCGTTATCCAGTTCCTGATTGGCGAATTGCGTGAATGCACGGTCGATAACCCGCTCAAGAACAAAGACAACACTTCCGGCCCCAGCTCCTTCACGTTCAAGCGTGACGATATGGGTGCGGGCTTCTTCGTCACCTTCACGGGTAACAAGACCGAAGACGGCTCCACCACGCGCTCGCTGAACAAGTCGGTCTATGACCGTCTGAAGCCTGATACGCTGCCCGACCCCGATGTTATCGACTGGCAACACCGTATCTGCCAGATGATGGTGGGCATGCCCGTATCGACCATCTACAACGCGTTTCAGGAACAGGCCGATGCCGACCCCGCCGCGTTCGGCGAATGGCTGATGTGGATGCGCGAAACCAAGGCGAAAGTCGAAGGCACGCCGATTCCGGAATTGCAGCAAACACTGCTGGCCAACTGGCAGGACGTTGTTTCCTCGTCCGAAAAACTGGCGCTGTTCTATGACCGCTGGGCGACGCTGTCCGATGCCGAGAAAATCACCACCTCCGCCCCCGACCTTATCGAGGAAGTGGACGAGGAATATACCAAGAAGGAAGGCATGTCTTTCCGCCGTATCAAGCAGCACCTCGAAGAGGCGCAGCCCATCCGTGCGAAAATGCAGCCTGTTGATAGCCCCGTCAAAGTCGAATTCGGCGCATGGAACAAAGCGCCGAAGCAGTCGGAAACGGTGGAGGAAAACCCGTCCCTCAACTACGGTACGCGCCTTGTTGAATACATCGAGCGTATGGTGTTTGAAAAATCCGGTTCGGTCGGCAAGAACAAACTCTACAGCAAGCTGAACAAGGCGATGGAAGAGTTTGGCCTGCGTGATATCTCCCTGAAAGAGGGGGCGCGCAGCCGTCAGAAATCCGTCGAGGAAAGCCTGAACATCAGCGCCTTCGCCGACAAAGACCTGAACCGTCAGGCGCAAATCGCGCGCAAGGTGTTCTGCAACTTCGTACGCCAGATGGACCCGAGCATCGAGGCCGATGACGATTCCATCATCACGCCGAAAAAATTCCTCGACGCGCTGAAACATGTGCAGGAAAAAGAAACGGCAGCAACGAACGAGCTGTTCGTCGCCAACCGTGACCCCGAGCAGCTTTATGCAGGCCAGCCGCTGGCGGCTGCCATCATCAAAGATGCCGCGCTTTATGCACGCGAGAAAAAGCGTCTGGACTTCGACCTCGATGACCTCGTTCACCATGATGATTTCATCGCGTCGCTGGCGCTGCCGACGGTGGGCGAGAAAAACCTCTCCTCCGTATGGGAGCAAAACATCCGCCCGATGATGCGCGACAGCGCCCCCGCGCAGGCGGAAGCTGACGCAAACGCCGCGAACCAGAACAACCCGCGCCGTAACGACGGCCTTTCCATGGCGGAAGGCACGTCCGAACACGGCATTGCCACGACGAGCTTGCAAGTGCTCTACGCCGACGAAGACGGCGAGCGCGCTGTCACGCTGCATATCGTGCGCAACGAACAACGCGGCAAAACGCTGGTAGTGGGTGAAAAGGCGCCGTCCAAATTGCTCGCGGCATTCCGCGAAGCGGGCGTAACGCACGTTGACCGCAACGACCCCTCCGCGCAGACCAAGGTCGAAGCCGCCATCGGCGATTTGACCCGCGGCATGCCGGAAGTTGTCAAAAAACATCTGACGGATGCGTTCAAATACCGCAACAACGTCGATCCGGATTACCTGCGCGAGCAGGCGGGCAAGCCTTTCGCGGATGCAGATTCCGAAAAGGCCTACCTTGCCGAAGCGCGCAAGGAATATCTGGAAGGCAAACAACTGGCCGAGCTGATGGTCGCGCCGGAAGTGACGATGAACCTGCCGAAGTTCGTCCTCAAAAACACGGGGCCGCGCTAAGCGGCAACCCCAGCCAGAAAGCCGAGAGATATGGCACAGGAAACGTTGAAACAGGTGGGCGCCGCAGCGGCGCAGCAAAATGCGATGGAACGCGGTGCGCGTTTCCTTGCGCATGGCACCCGCCTGTTCACCGTTTCATCCGGCTGGGAGAGCAAGATGATCCGCGAAGACAGGGGCGTGCCGTCATGCGAAACGATGCTGGAGCTGGAAGCGGCGATGCGCGATGAAAACGTGCGCGTCATTTTCATCCCTGCGGACGCGCTGATGACGGATGCGGACATCGAAAAGATTTCGGAGCGCAACGGGGTTACTAAAACACTTTTCAAAGAGGTGAAGACATGAACGGGGGACGTTACATCAAGCAGGCTATCATCGCCGCGCTGTGCGAGCATCCGGATCAGGAGAAGTACAAAACGCGCGCATTTTCGGGTGAAAATCTCGAAAAAGTGATGGAAGCCCTCGCCGAGCAGCGCAACAAGCTGAGCAAGGAAGATTTCTTCACGCAGGACGACGAAGGTAAATACCTTATCGACACGCCCGGCTTCTGGCGCAATTTCGACAAAGTCCTCGCCATCCTGAACAAGGCGGGCGACAAGTTCACCATGGACGATTTCAAAAAGCCGCTGGGACCGAACGAGGATTCCCGCAGCTTGCTCGACAGCGCGCGCCAGAACGGCGGCCTGGGAAAGATTTTCAGCGCCAGCGTCTGGGAAGGCCGTTTCGATGAAATGGAACGCCTGTGGTATTATGTGCCCATGCCGTCACGCCGCGAACTGTTCCGCAACGACGGTCAGCTTGACCCGATGCTCAAGCGCAGCCTTCTGAACGCGGAAGGCCGCGAAATGCCGGAAGACCGTCTGGCCAAGGCGGGCCTCACGCCGAACGATATCCGTCAGGCTTTTTCACAAAACGGAAATTACGAAGACGTTACGCGCCGCCTCGCCCAGAACGGCGACTGGCTGCGCAAGGAATACCTGCTGCTGCCGGATAATTCCGGCGATACGGTATTTTATCATCAGGGCGCGTGGGACCGTTTTAACGACGTGTCCAAACGTATGCAATCGCGCGGCGAACAATTCGAAACCGCCGATTTCATCCGCCAGATGGGCTACAGCGCCAACGTGCTGACGCGCGGCTATGAACGCGGCGGATTGCAGCATGTTTTCGCGCCCCAGCATTGGGTTGACCGCCTGCCGGAAATGACCGAGCTGTGGTCGCGCGTATTGCCGGGCTGGAAAACCGGCACCATGACGGTGCAGGCTTTCGACAAGTCCTACGCTGAAGCGGAAAGCATGACCTATGGCAAGCTGGTGGATTACGCACGTTTTGAATCCAAACAGGCGCTGCTGCGTCCTGTGAATCCGGATGCGGCGCAAAGCGGCGCGGAAAAACCCGTGCTGCCCATCGGCCTTAAAGCCTTCTGGGACAACATCGATACCGTGCAGCAAAAGCTGACCAATATGGGCGCACGCCTGTCGCTCTCCGACCTTCGCCAGAAAAGCGGAGAGATGGAAGACACCTGCCTGATTACGGCCGTCAAATTCGGCCACTTCGAAGCTGTGCAGGGCATTGCGCGCAAAGCGGGCGAGAAAATCGGCGTGGATGATTTCCTGTCCAAAGACCGCCACGGCAATTCGATGCTGAACATTCTGGCCGACCGCGGCGAGCTGCATCAGGTATTCCAGCCTGAAAACTGGGCAGGCCGCCTGAGCGAGATGAAAGCGCTCTGGACCAACGTTCGCGTGACCGACCGCAATCAGGTCGATTTCGAGCAAGTCGAAGTCGCTGCACAGCAGGCAACGCTGCGCCAGCAGGTCAGCGACGATTTCGGCTTCAAACTGAAACCGCGCAAGCCGGGCAAATAAGCACCGGTACTGCCGAATACAAAACCCGCCCCTCAAAAGGCGGGTTTTTGTTTTCTTGCGCTATTTGCCCTTACAGCTGAATGTGGGTTTCGATGGATATTGCGCGCAGAGTGGTCGGGTTCATCTGGTGCAATTCAGCATATCGGCGCGGACGTTTGGGGAATTCGAGCGAGAAAAAGCGTCCCCTGTGAACAAAAATTTTGGCGCGCAGGGCTTCGGCGTCGGTATCTTTTGACTTCAGAAGGATGGTGGCGGCGTGAAGGTCAGGCGATGCGTTTTTGAAAACGGGCGCTGAAGGCTTGTTGAACCAGAAAAAGCAAACCTTCGCATCCGCCGCCTGCCGCTGCACAAAGTGGGGCTGTTTTAGCTGCGCGTCCAGAACGTTTCTGCCCTCTTCGGATAATGACTGACGCCAGATGTCGATGCAGGATTGTTCGTACGCTCTTAATGTACGGCTTCCGAACAGGCGATACCAGAGACGGCTGAGCATTATCAACAAGGAAGTCATACGCATTTGCCTTGATTGCGGCGGATAGGGAGGGGGTTATGACGCAGGCCCTTGCGGCGGTTTGGGCGGCATTGCGGCGGTGCGGCGCGCGCTCAGGCAAATATGCGGCGGTACTTGCAAATCTTCGGCGTCATAGCGCAGGGGTTTGCCGTCGATGTCTTGCACGCGTCCGCCTGCCCCTTCGACAATCGCATGGCCTGCGGCGACGTCCCAGAATTTGGTGCGGCCGCCGCGGTTGACGGGATAAACGACCGACATGTCGGCGCTGTTTTCCGCGACTTGGCAGGCGCGCAGGATGCCGCTTTTGCTATCAATGCGTGCGCTGTCGCCGAACTGGGCGGAGAGATAGCCCTTTACCTTCGGCATATCCGCGCTGGCGGGGTTCAGCAGCACGCGCATATCCGCCGCGGGCGGCGTGGCGGGGTTAGCGGGCATGCTCAGGGGCACGCGCGTGCCATCCGGTTTGACCTCGGCCGATGTTTGCGGTCCTGCGGCGGCATAAAGCCTGTCCATTGCCGGATGGTACACAACGCCCAGAACCGGTTTGCCATCGACTACAAGGGCGATAGCGACGACGAACGCGCCCGTGCGCTCCGCAAATTCGCGAGTGCCGTCCAGCGGGTCCACCGTCCAGAACGTGCCGCCGGAAATATCCGGGATATTGCCTGCCTCGACCGCTTCTTCGGATACGATGGGAATATCGGGCGTAAGCGCGGCCAGTCGCGCCAGCACAATCTTCTCCGCCGCGTGGTCGGCGTCGGTCACAATGCTGCCGTCTTTTTTGGTGTAAATTTTTGTGGCGGGGTCGTTGTAGTGGCGCATGATTTCCGCGCCAGCTTCGCGCGCCAGCTTCTCGATATCCGGCAGCAGGGCGGCGGGGTTCGGCGACGTGGGGGCGGGTGTTGTCATGGCTTTATTGTATTTCCGTAAAGTTAATTTTCCGTCAAGCCCCCAAAGGGGCGAAAATGGCATAAAAATTCAATAAATTGCCGTTCAGATGAATACCATATATTGACGGCCACGGGCAGGAAATTTATGCTAAGGCCATCGTCGAACAT
>DDBY01000100.1 GCA_002334985.1 Micavibrio sp. UBA2020 | reverse complement strand
GCGGCGGGTCTGGCCATCGGCCTTGCCATGCAGGGCACGCTGTCGAATGTGGCGGCGGGCATGATGCTGCTGATTTTGCGGCCTTTCAATGTGGGCGATTATATTCAGGCGGGCGGCATTGGCGGCACGGTCAAATCCCTCGGCCTTTTTGGCACAGAGCTGGCGACGCCGGACAATGTTTATATTTTTCTGCCCAATGGTAAAATATGGGGCGCGGATGTCTGGAACTATTCGCGCTATCCTCACCGCCGTCAGGATATTGCGGCGGCCATCAGCTATCATGACGATATTAACAAGGCGCTGGATATTATTCGCGGCGTTCTGGATGCCGAGCCGCGCCTGCTGCGCGGCGAGGCGGGGCGGGAGCCCGAGGCGCTGGTCAGCAACATGGGTGATTTTTCTATCGATATCATCGTGCGTTTCTGGTGTTCGCGCGACGATTACTGGGCGCTGAAATGGGCACTGACCAAGAATGTCAAAGAGGCGCTGGATGCGGGCGGCATTACCATTCCCTTCCCCACGCGGACGCTCGAAATATCTGCAGGCGGCGCAGCGGCCCTGCAAAAAGGAAGCGGCGTATGATGTCTCTCCCCGCCAAAAAAGGCATTTTGCTGGCAACCGCTTTGCTGCTTGTCGCGGTGACGTTCTTTTTCCCGCCCATCGCGCAAGACCTTGCCTATCATGATTTTGCCGATAAGCGTCCGGTGCAATCTGTGCCCAACGCGGGGGATGTTCTCAGTAATATTCCTTTTTGCATCGTCGGGCTTTGGGGGCTTTTTATGATGCGCGGATACCGCGCGGGGGATAAAACAGCCTGCGCGCTCTGGCTTGTGTTTTTCTTTGGCGTTTTTCTGGTGGGCTTCGGCTCCGGCTACTACCACTGGGCGCCGGATAATAAAACATTGGTCTGGGATCGCCTGCCCATGACGATTGCCTTTATGTCGCTTTTTTCACTGGTGATTGCGGAGCATGTATCGCGCCGGCTGGGTTATGCGCTGTTTCCGCTTTTCCTTGCGGCGGGTATCGGCAGCGTCTGGTATTGGGATTATACCGAGGGCATGGGCGCGGGCGATTTGCGCCCCTATGCGTTGGTGCAGTTTTTGCCGATGGTGCTGATTTTAATGATGGTGGCGATGTTCCGCACGCATGCGGGCGGTACGCGTTATCTGATGTGGTGCCTTGGCTGGTATCTGGCCGCCAAGGGGCTGGAGCATTACGACGATGCCGTTTTCAGTCTGCTTGGCCAAACGGTCAGCGGCCATAGCCTGAAACATCTGGCGGCGGCGGCGGGCGTGGCCTGTTTGCTGCCTTATGCGAAATTACGGCTTGAGAAACCTGCCATCGACGTCTGAAACAGCCGGGGCGGGGTTTCGCACCCGCCCGATTTCCGCTAAGCTGTGCGGATGGACGGAGATATTCTTATCAACGATAAATCGCGGCGCCGTTTGCCGCTTTGGCTGATGATGCTGATTGCGCTTTGCGGCGGCATCGCGGCGGGGCTGTTATTGGGTCCGCAGGGCGCGTTTGCGCTCGCGCCGGATATTCTGCGCCCCGTCACGGATTGGGTCATGCTGCCGGCGCGGCTGTTTCTGGCGCTTATCACCATGGTGGTGATGCCGCTGGTTTTTTGCTCCATCGTTCTTGCCATTACCGAAAGCGGCGGGCTTGATTTCCTGCGCAGTGCGGGCATACGGGTGGTGGTTTATTTTGTCGTGACGACCTGCATCGCCGTCATGATTGGCATCGGCGTCAATGCCGCCATGAAGCCCTCGACGCATGTACCGCAAAGCTGGGTGATAACCCAAATCGGCAACGCGGAGGAGGCCGTAAAAAAAGCATCCGGCGGCTACGCGGGCGGCAAATCCATTCCGCAAATGATTGTGGATATTATTCCGGTCAATCCCGCAGCGGCGGTTTTGGAACAGCAAATGCTGCAAATCGTGATTGCCGCGCTTCTGGCGGGGCTGGCGTTGGCGGCTTTGCCGCGCGCAGAATCGCAAAGCGTTATTTCTGTTTGTATCGGCGCGCAGGCCGTCTGCATGAAAATCGTTTTCTGGGCGCTATGGCTCGCGCCGATGGCAGTTTTCGCCTTTCTGTTCCGCCTGACGGTGGAAACGGGGGCAGGGACGCTGGCCATGCTGTCGTGGTATGTCGCGACGGTGCTGCTGGGGCTTGCGGCTATCATGGGCATGTATCTTTTGATTGTTGCCTTTGTTGCGCGGCGCTCGCCGCTTGTTTTTCTGACGGCGGCGCGCGATGCGCAGATGCTGGCTTTTTCTTCCTCCAGCTCCGCCGCGACGATGCCGGTGACGCTGGCGACGGCAGAGGGAAAAATGGGCGTGCGCCCTGCTGTCGCGCGGCTGGTCGTGCCGCTCGGCACAACTATCAACATGGATGGCACGGCGATGTATCAAATCATCGTCGCGCTTTTTCTGACGGGGCTTTTGGGTATAGACCTTAGTTTCGGCCAGACGGTTTTACTGGCGGTTACGGTTGTAGCGGCAGCCATCGGCACGCCGGGCACGCCGGGCGTCGGGCTTGTGATATTGTCGGTCATCCTGACCAATCTGGGTATTCCGGCCGAAGCGGTGGGGATTATTCTCAGCGTTGACCGCATTCTTGATATGTGCCGCACGGTTATCAATGTCACGGGCGACCTGACGGCATCTGTTGTTGTGGAGCGCTGGGCGCAGACGGGCGCGGTCAAAGCGCCGGAGATACATTTACAGGAAAAAACTGTATGAAACTGACTTTTCTGGG
>DDBY01000234.1:2245-6074 GCA_002334985.1 Micavibrio sp. UBA2020 | reverse complement strand
GAAGTCCATAGAGGTTTAGGCCCCGCCCGAGCCGATGCCGTAGATGCAGGAGACGGAGGCGACGATGATGACGTCGTCGCGTTCCAGGATCGCGCGCGTGGCGGCGTGGCGCATGCGGTCGATTTGTTCGTTAATCGTGGCGTCTTTTTCGATGAAGGTATCGGTCTTGGGCACATAGGCTTCGGGCTGATAATAATCGTAATAGGACACGAAATATTCGACGGCGTTATCCGGGAAAAATTCTTTCATTTCCCCATAGAGCTGCGCCGCCAGTGTTTTGTTATGCGCAAGCACAAGCGTCGGGCGGCCGAGGTTTTGCACCACATGCGCCATGGTGAACGTCTTGCCGGAGCCTGTGACGCCGAGCAGCACTTGATTTTGCTCCCCGCGCACAAGACCTTCGGTCAGCTCCGCAATCGCCTGCGGCTGGTCGCCTGCGGGCGTGAAGTCGCTTTGCAGGCTGAACAGCGGCTGGTTCTTGTTTTTGGCGGCGGGCTTGTTCACGTTTTAAATCCTGGTTTTTATTTTCGCTTCTTTTTCGGCGCGGCCTTTTTACACGGGAAGGCTTTGTTCAGCGCCATCGGCACGGCCATGGCGGCGATAAAGCCTTCGTGCTGCGGCTGCGCGCGCAGATAGGTTAGCACGGTGAAGGCCGCCTCTGTCACGCTGACGCCCGCGGGGATGCAAAACGGCAGCGTCGGTGCAGTGCCGAGGGATTGCATGACCACATGATAATCGATAACGCCCGCGACGTAATGCACGCAACCATAGATGTCTTCCTTGCGCTGGCTCATGCATTTCTGCACAAGCTCGTTGCCGGAGACATACATCGCCAGCGCCCCGCGCTGCGGCCACAACAGCGCCGCGCAAAAAAGCGCCAAAGCCAGCCAGAGCCGGTATCCGCCCAGATGTTGTTTCATGACATAACGCTCCTGCTGCCGGCGGCGTGCGGGGCGGAACCAATACCGCCGCCGCGCGTTTTAGCGCCGGAGCCTTGTTCTAATCCGGTTTTATGACTATTTCAACCGACTTTGATAAGAATTGCTTAAGAGTCTTCTTGCATAGTGGGATATGGGCTTTTATCTCTAAAATATAACTCCTTTTCCTGCCTTTTCCTCATCAAGGGTGTGTTCATGCGTAAAATTCTGTTCTCTTCCGCCGCGCTGGCCTTGCTGGCCTTTTCCCCCACCGCCGTCTATGCACAAAAAGCTGTCAGCGACGCCGGTGTCGAAGAGCTGCGCCGCGTCATCGACGAAGCCCTGACGTTCGAGCTGGAGGTCAGCAAAAAGACCGGCGAAGGCCTGCAGATGTCGAGCCCGCCGCAAATCACCAACAAGGGCAGCTATTACGAAGTCCGCTTTCCGGATGTTAACTACGCCTATCCCGATATCGGCAATATCGAAGTCGGCACCATCGTGCTGAACGTCACCCACGGCAAAACCGATGACGAATATCTGGCCAGCATGGCCGTGCAGCCGACCATGACGTTCAAAAGCGCCGCAAACGAAACCGTGACGCTCAACATCGGCAAACAGAAATTCGCCATGGCATGGCAGGCGTCGCTGCAATTCCCCACCCGCGTCGATGCGGAATACGGCGATTTGAAACTGACCGTCGATGGCAAAGAACCGTTCAGCAGCACCACCGAAAACTTCCGTTTCATCACCAACCTGCAGCCCGACAAAGACGGCATGTGGACAGGCCCGACGGAAATCGAAGTGCGCAACATCAAGGCAAATTTTTCGCCGTCCGAGCTTTCGGGCCCCGGCGAAGCGCGTCTTGAACGCCTTTACAGCAAGACCGATTACACCATGCTCGACCTTGGCATGCGTCTGCAAAGCAAAAAGAAAATGCGCGACCTTGTGAAACAGTCGGGCGACAAGCCGGTTGAAGATACCGAAGCCGTGCTGAACGCGATGCTGCAAGATGGCTATGTGATGTTCAGCGACGCGAAATCGGAACTGCAGTTCCAGAAATTCGCCGCCGACGTCCAGCCCCTGCCGCCGAAGGAAGGCCAGACGCCGGAGAAACCCCGCGCCCTGCGCCTTGAAGAATTTTCTTCCTTCATCGACATGGCCGGCCTGCGCAGCGACAACGGCAAAATCGCCGCGCGCATCAGCCTGAAAGAGCTGATGGGCACCAACCTTGTCGCGCCGGATAGCGCAGGCTATCTGCCGCAGAACGCGAACGTCGAGCTGTTCCTTGAAAACATGCCGATGCAAAGCCTTTATAAAGCCTTCGCCGCGCTGGCGACCGAAGGCCTGCGCGCCTCCAAAATGGCGGAAGACGCCGCCGCGCGCGGCCAGCCGCACAACCTGCCGCGTCATCATGAATCGCAGGTGATGGCCGCCGCGATGGCTTTGCCGCAAATGCTGCAAAATTCAGGGGCGTCGATTTCGGTGCGCAATACGTTTATCCGCGCACCTGAAATTTCGACCAAGCTGTTCGGCGACTTCAAAGCCGTCAAGGGCGCGCCCCGCGTCGGTGCGGGCGAGCTCACGATGGTCATTCAGGGGCTTGACGAGCTGCTGAGCAAGCTGGAAGCCGACCAGAGCCGCCAGAGCCGCCGCGCGCTTTCCGGCCTCAGCTTCCTGCAAGTCCTCGGCCAGCAGGACACCGAAGACGGCAAGCCTATCCGCCGCTATGTGTTCAAAGTGGACGAGATTGGCAAAATGACCCTCAACGGCACCGAAATCGGCGCCCTGATGGGCGGCCTGCCGCAATAAGCCATAAAAGCTTTCAAAAAGCGCCGGTGCCCTAGGGTTCCGGCGCTTTTTGTTTGCCGGGCTTTCGCGGCGCAGCAATTGTGCATTTGGAAATATTATGTCATTTAATTGCAAGAATCGGGAATATTTGCTATAAAAGTAAATATCAGCGCATTGAAACAGCTGAATTTTTCAAGTTTCGCGCCGCTTTTTAGATCCGCTTCTAAAACCGTTTCAAGGGGGCTCCCATGACTGACCAGAACAATCCCCGCTTTCAGGGCGACCGTTACCTGACCCTGCGCAAGGTTCTAGAGACCATCGAGGCGCAGCAGGCAGCCATTACCCCGCCCCTGATTATCGACCTTGGCCTGACCGCCCCCGGCGCGATGCGCGAAAGCGCGGAAAAAGAAGCCTGGGGGCTTCTGGCGCGCGGCGTCAAACATTTGATGGATGGCGCGCCCGGCGGCGGCCCCGGCTCCATGACCGGTGCGCTCAGCAAATCCAGCCTGCGCAGCTCTTCGCTGGCATCGTCGGTCGGCGTGAAGCCGCCGCAATTCGAACAGATGTATTTCAATGTCGAATACACCACCGGCTACGAAGCCGCGATTTTCGATTGCAAACGCCTTGTCGAAGCCGCCGAAGGCGACCTGCCGAAAAGCCGGCAGATTATCCAGCAAAAAGTCATGACCGAAAAACCTGTCGGCGCTTTTGGCATCATGACCGACATTGCCGACCCCGAGCTGCGCGATTTGTTCGGTAAGGTTGCGCAATCCATGGGTGTCGAAGCAACCCTGCCCGGCCAGCAAGCGCCGCGCACGCCCGATGACGCGGTTTCCAAAGAAAACCTTGCCGCCATGCGCAAGCAAATGGTGATGTCCTACAACATGCTGTCGGACGCCTATGCGGAAGTGTGCCAGAAACTGACAGCCGCGCTTGAGCACATCCCCGCGCCCGAGGCGCCGCAGTTCAAGTCCAAAGGCCGCAGTTTCGACCTTTGATGCGTTCGGACAAGCTCGCAAAACATTTGTAACAAAGATGGACACCGGCTTTGCGCCGGTGTGACGGTCGGTTTTCGGCAATCGTGACTTTCAAAAAATAAATGTCACACCGGCGCAGGCCGGTGT
>DDBY01000234.1:0-1949 GCA_002334985.1 Micavibrio sp. UBA2020 | reverse complement strand
CACCGGCGCAGGCCGGTGTCCAGCCGCCCGCACAAACGCGGGTTATTTTTGCAGGATATAAAGGCTGGAACGGCCGACGAACTGGTATCCGATTTTGCGGTAGATGGAATTGGATACCGGATTGCGCGCATCGGCGTAAAGGCAGCACATATCGCGCCCCTGTTCGAGCAGTTGCTGCGATAGCCGCGCCACAACCGCGCTGGCATACCCCTTGCCGCGGTTTTCGGGCGGGGTATAGACAAGGCTGACGCGCGCGACGTTATCCGTGCCCGACACGCCCGCCTGCGCCACCGCCTGCCCGTCCACATCCCACACGGCAAGGCTGCCCTGCGCTATGCGGTCTTCGGTTTTGCGCAGCGCCTCTTCGGCGCTCAGGTGTTCCGCCTTGGGCAGGCTTCCTTCGGCGAATGATTTCATCCAGCCGGAGAGCAGCGGCGCTTCGTCTTCACGCGCAAGCCTGAAGCCCCCCGCGATTTCCGGCGGGAAATGCACGGTTTTGAGCGAATAGATAATCTGGTCCATGTATTCGACGGTTTTTTGCCCCGTCAGCCGCGTCCAGTGTTCGGCGAAGGCGGCGGCGACGTCGCTCGGCCCCACGATGGCGGGAAAAACCGGCGCGGTTTCCGCCATGCGCTCGGCCAAGGCGGAGAGGTCTTCGCCCGCAAAACGGCTGAGCACAAGGTTATGCGGCGGCATTTGCACGGCGGCCAGCTGCGCCTCCCCGTCTTCGCTTTGGGTGACGAAGCGGATATCCGGCCGCTCGCCGCGCGCCAGCATACGCTCGGCCATCTGGCACATCGACAGGATGACGTTATGCTCCGCCGGATGCGCCCGCAGCCATGCGCCGAACTGCGCCATAAAAGCGCGCGGGTTGGTCATGAAATCGATTTGGCGCATGGATTGAAAACTCCGTCAGGCAGTAGAAGCGTCACGCGGCGGCGAGAAGGAACGAAAGGACGGCGTTCAGTTTTTGCCGCCCCTGCGGCGTGGCCGCCAGAGTGCCGCGGGAGAAGCTGAGAAGCCCCTCATCTTCCAGTATTTTGACCTGCCGGAGGTTAACAAAGGCTGAAAAATCCTGCCCTGTTTCGGCCTCTATACGCGAAACAGGCACGCCTTCGGCAAGGCGCAGCCCCATCATCAGCGCCTCGCGCCCGCGTTCTGCAAAATCGACAGATTCAAACGGGTGCGCTCCGTGGCCTTCGGCGCGCACGCGCTCCAGCCACATTTCGGGGGCGCGGTGGGCGCGCGTCGCCTGTTTGACGCCGCCGATGCTCAAACGCCCATGCGCACCGGGGCCAATGCCCGCGTAATCGCCATAGCGCCAATAAACAAGATTATGCCGCGATTCATCGCCAAGCCGCGCGTGATTGGAAACTTCATAGGCAGGCATGCCCGCTTCTTCCATCATTTCCTGTGTGAGTTCATACATCTGCGCCGCGGTTTCTTCGTCCGGCACTTTCAAATCGCCGCGCATGAACAGCGTGTGGTACTGCGTGCCTTCCTCAATCGTCAGCTGGTAAAGCGACATGTGCCCGCGCGCATAAGGCAGCGCGGATGCAAGCTCCGCGCGCCAGTCCGCCACGCTTTGCGCGGGGCGCGCGTAAATCAAATCGAACGAATAACGGTCAAAAATCTGCGCCGCCATTTTGACGGCGGCCAGCGCCTCCGCCGCGCTATGCTGGCGGCCGAGGGTTTTGAGGTCAGCGTCATTCAGCGCCTGCACGCCCAGAGATACACGGTTGACGCCCGCGGATTTAAACCCGCGCAGCTTGTCCGCCTCGACCGATGTCGGGTTCGCCTCCAGCGTCACTTCGGTGCCTTGCGGCAGCCCCCACAAATCGGCAATCGTATCGATGACCAGCCCCGCCGTTTCAGGCTCCATCAACGACCGCCTGGCCGCGCCGCACGAAACGGGCTGCACGTCGCGCGGACCCGTCAGTGCGTGGGAG
>DDBY01000174.1 GCA_002334985.1 Micavibrio sp. UBA2020 | reverse complement strand
GCCAGCGCAACGCTGTAGAAAGAAGCGTCCTGCAGGTTGGGCAGGAAACGGCGCTTGGTTTTGTTGTTCGCGTGGGACACGTTGTTGCCGACCATCGGCCCTTTGCCCGTAATTTCGCAACGTCTGGTCATGGTATTTATCCTTGTTTCACTTTATATATGCCCGTGGCCTTGCGGCGGCGTGGGCGAGAATCCTTTAGACGCAGCAAGATATGTTAAGCGCGCCCCTGCCGTCAAGGCTTTTAAGCCCCATTTTGGCGGGAAATCAGCCCTATTTAATTTTCATAATTGCTATCATCATCGGTTTTTGACCTTTGGTTCGGGAAAAGCTATAAAAAAGCACCCCCATCACCCAGAGGAGCCGCGTGAAGCGCCATGACCGCCCCTATTCCCTTTGTCGATAAAAAGACCGCCAAAAGCACGCCCGTCACCCCGCTGAGCGCGGACAGCTTCGCCGATTGGCTGAAACAGCAGGACGACAAAACCCGCAACTGGGTCGCGGCCAGCAATTTCAAGGCCAGCGAAGGTGCGATTTTGTTCCTGCCCGATGACAAGGGCGGCATCGCCCGCGTGCTGTACGGTGTTGGCAAGGATGACAGCCTTTACACTTACGCCGACCTGCCGTCCAAATTGCCGAAGAATGCAGCCGGATATTACATCGACAAAAAAATGACCGACGCACGCGCCACGCAGGCCGCGCTCGGCTGGGCGCTGGGGTCGTACCAGTTCACGGATTACAAACCGTCCAAGAAACGCGATTTCGCCGCCCTCGTCTGGCCGCAAAACGCCGACCGCAAGGCGGTGAAGGCCACGGCGGAGGCGACGTTCCTTGTGCGCGACCTTGTCAACATTCCTGCCAACGACCTCGGCCCCGAAGAGCTGGCGGAGGCCAGCAAGAAAGTCGCCAAGGCGTTTAACAAAGCCAGCGTGAAAATCATCGTCGGTGAACAACTGGTCAAACAAAACTATCCCGCCATTCACGAAGTCGGCAAAGGCAGCCCGCGCGAGCCGCGCCTTATCGACATCCGCTGGGGCAATGAAAAACATCCGCTGATTACCCTCATCGGCAAAGGGGTTATATTCGATACCGGCGGCCTTGACATCAAACCGTCAAGCGCGATGGGACTGATGAAAAAAGACATGGGCGGCGCCGCGCATGTCCTCGGCCTTGCCCACATGATTATGTCGGAAAACCTGCCCGTGCGCCTGCGCGTGCTGATTCCGGCGGTTGAAAACTCGGTCGATGGCAACAGCTTCCGCCCCGGTGACGTTATCAAAACGCGCAAGGGCATCAGCGTCGAAATCGACAATACCGACGCCGAAGGCCGCCTTGTCCTCTGCGATGCGATTGCAGAAGCCTGCCGCGAAAAGCCCGACCTGATTATCGATTTTGCAACGCTGACCGGCGCTGCGCGCGTGGCGCTGGGCCCCGATTTGCCCGCGATGTTTTCGAACAACGACGACATCGCCAATGCGCTTTTGAAATCGTCCGAAAAAGTGCAGGACCCGCTGTGGCGTTTGCCGCTATGGCAGGCCTATGCGGGGATGCTCAGCAGCAGCGTTGCCGATGTGAAAAACTCCGGCGGCAGCTTCGCCGGCGCTATCACGGCCGCGCTCTACCTCGAAAAATTCGTCGATAAGGACGTGCCGTGGGTGCATATCGACACCTATGCCTGGAACCCCGGCAATAAACCCGGGCGTCCTGAAGGCGGCGAAGCCCTCGGCATGCGCGCCAGCTACGACCTTATCAAGGAAAAGTTCGGCAACGCAAAACCCGCCGCCAAAAAGCCGAAAGGCCCCGCACGATGACGGGCGCACGCTGGAAGGTCACAGCCCCCGCCGCCCCCGTACGGGAGCAACCGGACAACGAAGCCCTGCGCGGCAAACTGGAATCGCAACTGCTGTTCGGCGAAATTTTTATCGCCGAAGAAGAAACGGCGGAATGGCTGAAAGGCCACTGCGCGCATGACGGTTATGCCGGATATGTCGAAAAGAAAAACCTGACGCAGGAATTCGCCGAAGCCACACATATCGTGACCGCCCAGCGCACCGATGTTTACCGCGACGACAGCATCAAATCCCCCATCCGCATGACGCTCGGCTTCGGCGCGCAGGTGACGGTGAAGGATATGGGCGAAAAGTTCGCAACCCTCGACGACGGCACGCATATCTATGCCGCGCATCTGTCGAGCCTGTCATCGCGCGAAGATTTTACGGCGGCGGCGGAAAAGCTGGCGGAAACTCCCTATGTCTGGGGCGGACGCGGGGGCTTGGGCATTGACTGCTCCGGCCTTGTACAAATCGCCCTCGCCCGTGCCGGAATCAACGCCCCGCGCGATACGGAAGAGCAGGAAAAAGCCGTCGGTCAGGACGCCACGGACAAACCCCGCCAGCGCGGCGACATCGTTTATTTCCCCGGCCACGTCGGCATCATGGTGGATGATAAAAACATCCTGCACGCCAATGCCACGCACATGAAAACCTGTGTGGAGCCGCTGGACATCGTGACCAAGCGCTCGGACGGAATCATAACGGCGATAAGACGGATTTAAGGCGGGGCTATTTACCCCAGTTGCTGACGAACCAACCCAGCAACGCAAATATGGCTGCAAAAATCAAACCGACGACAAGCACGTTGGCCAATTTGACGCCAATTTTTTGTATTTTTGTGTGCAGCCAACCCATCAAAAACACAAAACCGAAAAACAGAGCGAAGAAAAACAAAAGCCCGAGCGCGTCGCGCCAGCCATCTTCCGCCGCGATTAAAAGCAGCATCGCAGGTCCGCCCACGAAAATCGCCAGCGCCGCCTGCTTGGTCTGTTGCTGCTGCGCGGGCGGCATATTCTGATAGTTGCGCCTGACGCGCGCTGTCCAGCTTTCTTTTTCGTCCATTAATGCCCTCCCGAATAAAAACACCGGCCTGTTGTGGCCGGTGCTTTTATTATGATATAGCGTCAGGCGGCAGCATCTTTTTTGCCGTCCTTGTTTTTTTCAGGCGCACTGCTAATCACCAGCCCCGCTTTGTCGGACGTCACCGTGACCGTGCCGCCATCGCTGACTTTTCCTTCGATAATCAGGTTGGCCAGCGGGTTTTGCAGGTCTTTTTGTATCACACGTTTCAGCGGGCGCGCGCCATAGGCCGGGTCGTATCCTTCTTCGGCCAAAAAGCGCGTGGCTTTGTCATCCAGCGCCAGCGTGATTTGACGCTCTGCCAGCATTTTGCGCAAACCCGCGACCTGAATATCCACGATATCCACCATCACATCGCGGCTGAGGCGGCGGAACAGCAGGATGTCGTCAATACGGTTCAGGAATTCGGGGCGGAAAGCGCCGCGCACGACTTCCATCACCTGACCGCGCACTTTTTCGACATCTTCGCCGTCTTTTTGCGCGACCAGATATTCCGCGCCCAAATTCGACGTCATGATAAGGACTGTGTTGGAAAAATCCACCACGCGGCCTTGACTGTCCGTCAGGCGGCCATCATCGAAAACCTGCAGCAGGATGTTGAACACATCCGGATGCGCCTTTTCAACCTCGTCGAACAGCACCACCTGATACGGGCGGCGGCGGACGGCTTCGGTCAGCGCGCCCCCCTCTTCATATCCGACATAACCCGGAGGGGCGCCGACCATCCGCGCCACAGCATGTTTTTCCATGTATTCCGACATGTCGATACGCAGCATCGCGCTTTCGTCGTCGAACAAGAATTCGGCCAGCGCTTTGGCCAGTTCCGTCTTGCCCACGCCCGTGGGACCAAGGAACAGGAACGTACCAATCGGCTGGTTGCGGCGTTGCAGCCCCGCGCGCGCGCGGCGCACGGCATTGGCAACGGCAGAGACCGCTTCGGTCTGGCCAATCACGCGTTTTTGCAAAAGGCTTTCCATCTGTATCAGACGGTCACGTTCGCCCTGCAGCATTTTATCAACCGGAATACCCGTCCAGCGGCTAACGACCGCGGCGATGTCTTCGTCACGCACTTCTTCGTTAATCATCGCATTGTCGGCGGCGGTGGCGGATTCCGCCAGACGCTCTTCCAGCTTTGGAATGACGCTATAGGTCAGCTCCCCCGCACGCGTCCAGTTGCCGTCGCGGTGTGCCTGTTCCAGCTCGATGCGCGCCTTTTCCAGCTCTTCCTGTATTTTCTGGCCGGAGGCGAGTTTTTCTTTTTCCGACTGCCATTTCGACGTGATTTCGGCGGATTGTTTTTCCAAGTCCGTCAGCTCTTCCTCAAGCCGCGCAAGGCGGTCGCGCGTGGCCTGGTCGTCTTTTTCTTTTTTCAGCGCCTCGCGCTCAATCTTCAGCTGCACGACGCGGCGGTCCAGCTCGTCCAGTTCTTCCGGTTTGCTATCGACCTCCATACGCAGGCGCGACGAGGCTTCGTCAATCAAATCGATGGCCTTGTCGGGCAGGAAACGGTCGGCGATATAGCGGCTCGATAGCGTTGCTGCCGCCACAATCGCACTGTCGGTGATACGCACGCCATGGTGCAGTTCGTATTTTTCCTTGAGCCCGCGCAGGATGGAAATCGTATCTTCCACCGTCGGCTCCTTGACGAATACAGGCTGGAAACGGCGTTCCAGCGCGGCGTCTTTTTCGATGTGCTTGCGGTATTCATCGAGGGTGGTCGCGCCAATCATGTGTAGCTCGCCGCGCGCAAGAGCGGGCTTCAGCATATTGCCGGCATCCATTGCGCCCTCGGCCTTGCCTGCGCCGACCAGCGTATGAAGCTCATCCAGAAACAGGATGACATCGCCATCCGCCGCGCGCACTTCTTCGAGAACAGCCTTGAGGCGCTCTTCGAATTCGCCGCGGAATTTTGCACCCGCAATCATGGCGCCAAGGTCGAGGGACATCAGTTTTTTGTCTTTAAGGCTCTCCGGCACGTCGCCATTGACGATGCGCAACGCAAGGCCTTCGATAATTGCGGTTTTACCGACGCCCGGCTCCCCTATCAGCACGGGGTTGTTTTTGGTGCGGCGGGAAAGCACCTGAATGGTGCGGCGGATTTCTTCGTCACGGCCGATAACGGGGTCGAGCTTGCCGTTGATGGCCTCCTCGGTCAAATCGCGTGCGTATTTTTTCAGCGCATCGAACTGGTCTTCGGCGGAGGCACTGTCGGCCGTGCGCCCCTTGCGCATCTGGTTGATGGCGGCGTTCAGTTTTTGCGCATCGACGCCGTTTTCCTTCAAAAGCTTCGCCGCTTCGCTTTGCGGCACCAGCGTCACACCTTGCAGCAAACGCTCCAGCGTCACGAATTTATCGCCGGATTTTTGCGCCGCCTGCTGCGCCTGGTCAAACGCGCGCGCAAGGTTGGGCGACATGTGAAGACCGGTTGCGCCACCGCCCGATACGGCAGGCATGCCCGCGATGCCTTCGTTCAAAACCTTCATCAGGTTTTCAGGCTTGCCGCCCGCAGCGCGCACAAGGTTGCGCACAACGCCGCTGTCGTCGTCGAGCATGCATTTCAGCAGGTGTTCGGGCTGAAGCTGTTGGTGATTGTTTCTAAGCGCCAAAGTCTGCGCGGCCTGCACGACCGATTTGGCACGTTCGGTGAATTTTTCGAAGTCCATTATGCGGCACTCCTTGTATATGTGGCAAAGGCCCTCAATAGGCACCTTTGTTTATTATACGCCCCCGCCTGCGGAATGGACTTAAAAAATGTCAAAAAAACAAAGGGGCGTTTTCCAAAAACGCCCCTTTGAGTTCAAAATCCGGCTATCCGCGGTGAAAATCAGACCGCTTCGGTCTCTTTCACACGGCCCGCCGCGCGGCGGCGGACAGGTTCGGCCACGACTTCGGGTGCGCCGAGGTCTTCGATACCGTCATCGCTGTCAGACGCATTCAGGTTGCCGTTGACTTCGCCCTGTGCGGCAGCTGCGGGCGCGCCGCGGCGGCCGACCAGAAAACCCTGATCGAGGTCTTCGAGCGCGACATCGGGCTGTTCGCCCGTGCCGGACATGTCGGATTCCATTTCATCCTGCGGTGCGCCGCGGTGATGATGGTTGTTCGGCTGCTGCTGGAACTGTGCCTGATGACGGTTATACTCTTCCGTCATTTCGTTCAGCATGCGCTGGTAGTGTTCTGCGTGTTGCAGGTAGCTTTCTGCCAGAACGCGGTCGCCAGCCCCCTGCGCATCGCGCGCCAGCGTCAGGTATTTTTCGTTGATTTGGATAGCATTGCCACGGATGCGCACATCGGGGCCGTTGCTGTCGAAAGTCTGTACGCGCGGATTGATGCGGCGCTGGCCGCCATTATTGTGGTGGTGGTGATTTTGACCGCCGCCGTTGCCATTATTATTGTTACGGCCGCGAAAACGTCTTCCGTTTTGATTATGTCTCATGTAACCCACTTCGCTTTGATACGCGCCCCGCTCTCCCCTTGTTCCCGGCCATCTGGCACGCGGGAACCCCCTTTTTGCGACGTTCTGCACAGCGGGATGCTTTTTTCCGCAGAGCGCACAAGTTCATGTTACTCAAGCCCGATTCGCTTGAAAAGGAGTTTTTTATCAAAATGTTGATTTAATGCGATTTTCTGGCTATTCCGCCAGTCGGGCGACAATCACGCGATCTCGCCCCGCCAAATCTTTGCGCGTTTCTAGCACAGTCTG
>DDBY01000117.1:8263-8643 GCA_002334985.1 Micavibrio sp. UBA2020 | reverse complement strand
CCCGCTGTCAGTGATTTTTTGCCGAAATCGATGGCCAGCGAACGCGCGCCTTTGCTGTCGCTGGCGACCACCAGCGAATGCCCGTTCGCATAGCGCGTTTTCATCGAGCAGAAAGAAAGCCCGTTTGAAGATTTGATATTGATAGGGCCGACGACCCACTCGCCCGGCTCGCTGCGCAAGGCCTGCGCGGATAGCGGCGCTGCGGTAAAAATAAGACCGACAGCCAGAAGTGCGGCAACTATCGCAGGGCGCATCATCATTATTTTACCTTTGCGCTTTATGCTTCGCCCCGTTTATTCGATAACAACCGTATTGAATTCACCAGACGGCTGCGCAGCGGAAACCGGCGGCTCCGGCGACATGACCGTGCGGCGGGCATC
>DDBY01000117.1:0-7944 GCA_002334985.1 Micavibrio sp. UBA2020 | reverse complement strand
TTGCCGGAATGCAAAATCGCGGCAAAACCGCTGCCCGACTGCACGAACAACATCGAGGTTTCATAGGCATTGCCCGGCATCGCGCAAGACAGCGTGCCGCTGGAAACCACACCCGCGGGCGTTTGTTCGGGATTGCCCATTTTCACCGTCAGGTGCTGCGGGCAATCGTCGCGGTAACGCCCGACATAATCCTGCGTCAGACGGTCGAAGGGCTGGCCTGCGGCGGGCATTTGTTCGTAAAGACCGCTCAAACGACCCAAAGACCATTGGCGCGAAGCTTCCGCGCCCGATTGCTGCATCGGCTGAAACACCGCGCCGCGCACGCCGGATTGCTCCAGCAGGGTTTCAAGGCTAACGGCGCGTCCGGTGGGCGCCGCAGCCGCAGGCGCATTGCGCAAACGCGGCGTTTCCACAACGGGAACTTGCGGACGGACAGAAGACGGCATAGCCGCCTGCGGTACAGCTTTCGCCGCCTGAGGCGCAGGCACGGAGGGCGTTTTCACAGCGTTTTTGGGTGCGGCTGTGCCTTGCGGGCGGTGATGCTTCATGATGCCCTCAAGGAAAGCCTCGGCACGGTTACCGCCCGAGGTCAGGTCGGAATCACCCGCTGCCGGCTCAAGACGCGACAGGCTACGCGCCCCGACAGCCGGTGACGGCGGTACGGCGGGCACAGCGGCCACTTCACGCTTTTCAAGCGGCGGCAAGGCACGCGCAGCGGCTACGGGCGCAGGTGCGGCAGGCTTCAGCGTCACTGCCGGCAAGGCTGCTACCGCCTGCTCCGTTTTCATCGCGGCCGCTTTCACGGCAAATTTATCAGCGGCCTGTTTTTGCTCCAGCGCCAGCTTTTGCGCGGCAGCTTGTTTTTGTTCAAGCGCCAGCTTTTGCTCCAGCGCCGCTTTTTCTTCACGCAGGCGGCGGATTTCTTCGTCCGCTTTCATACGGGCAGCTTCACGCTCCTGCGCCAGCTCGGCGGCACGCACGCTTTGCAGGCGGCGTTCTTCTTCCAGCTTGGCGAGGCGCAAGGCTTCTGCTTTACGCTCTTCTTCAATCTTGGCGATACGCAGCGC
Source organism: Micavibrio sp. UBA2020 (assembly GCA_002334985.1). Lineage (GTDB taxonomy): Bacteria > Pseudomonadota > Alphaproteobacteria > Micavibrionales > UBA2020 > UBA2020. Next base: position 6,877 of record DDBY01000117.1, on the reverse strand, counting down.
TTCCGTCTTGCGTTCCTCTTCGAGCTTGGCCACGCGCTCTGCTTCCGCTTTACGCTCGGTTTCCATCTTGGCGACGCGTTCGGCTTCTGCTCTGCGCTCCGCTTCAATCTTGGCGATACGCAGCGCTTCCGCCTTGCGTTCTTCTTCCAGCTTGGCCACGCGCTCTGCTTCCGCTTTACGCTCGGCTTCAAGCTTCGCAATACGTTCTGCCTCTGCTATACGCTCGGCTTCGATTTGTGCCAGTTTGGCAGCCTCCTCCGCCTGACGCGCGGCATCCAGCTTGGCGATACGCTCCGCTTCGGCCTTACGCTCCGCCTCCAGCTTTGCCATGCGGGCGGCAGCTGCTACACGCTCCTGCTCCAGATTTGCAAGGCGTTCTGCTTCAGCCTTACGTTCGTTTTCCATCTTCGCCAGTTGCTCTGCTTCTGCTTTGCGCAGAGCTTCGACTTCGGCGAGGCGTTTTGCCTCGGCCGCGCGCGCGGCGACAGCGTTGTTCAGGCGCGATTCAAGCTGCGCCTTTTCTTCGGCCAGCTTCGGGTCGGCCTTGGCAGGCACTTCCACGGGCACTTCTACCGTCACGGGCGGCTTTGCTTTTTCAGCGGCCAATGCCAGTTCCAGCTCTTTTGCCTGACGGGTTTGTGCTGCCAGCTGCGCTTCCAGCTCGCTGGCGCGGCGCAGGGCTTCTTCGGCACGGGCGCGTTCCATTTGCTGCGCCTTCAGGCTTTCAGCCAGTTCCTTGTTCGCGGTTTCCGCATCCGTCAGCTGTTGGCGCAACGAGGCACGCGCCGCTTCGGCCGCCCCCAACTGTTCTTCGAGCGCACGGATTTTCGTATCCCCCTCGCGCTTCGCAGATTCAAGCGCAGGCACGACGGTGCGGCTTTCGGTGATAGCCGTATCCAGCTGGCCGCGCAAAACACTGCGCTCGCTTTCCAGCGTGGCGACGCGGGTGTTGAATTCAGCCTCTGTCTTGCTCAGGGCTTCGGCCAGCTTGCGGGTTTCCGCTTCGCGTGCGGCCATCAACTTGTCCATATCGGCTTGTTTTTTGGCAAGCTCTTCGGCTTGCTGTTTTGCAAGGCGCGCATCATCAGCCAGTTTAGCCGCGGCGGCAGCTTCTGCCACAGGCGCAGCAGCAGCGACAACAGCGGATTTTTCAGCCGCTTTCTCCGCCGCCACTTTTTCAAGCATAGACTTTTCCAGCGTGGCGATTTGCTGTTGAAGGTTTTTCGCCTCGACCAGCATCGCCTCCTGACGGCGGCCGGATTCCTGCACCTGCTGCTGTGCGGCCTTGGTGGTTTCGGCGGCCAGCGTGGCGATTTCCTGTTCCTTGCGCGCCATATCGCGCTCCAGCTTGGCGGCCTGGATTTTTTCCATCTCGCGCGCGCTCATGCCCACGTTTTCAGCCATGACCGCATGACCGGTCACCGCCATGGAGGCGAGCAGTTTACGCTCCTGCGGCATATCCATTGTTTCGGGCGCGGGCATTTCTGCCAGCGGGGCGGAATCCACATTGATAGCAGGCGCTGCGACAGCAGATGGCGCCGCCGTGGTGGAGGCCGCCAAAATCGTTTCGCCCTTATGCGTGCCCGGTTTGGGCAGCGGCAGGGTTACGGCTGCGGTGTCGTCAGATTTTTTTTTGCCGGCCGCGGCGGTTTTTGCGGCGGATTTTTCATCGTTCCAGACAATGTCGCTTTCGGAATACTGCCGAAGGGTGGCTGCGGGCTCTTCCTGCCCCGCTGCCTTGGCGCGCAGTCTTTGGAAAAAGTTTGTAAACGGTGCTGCCGGTTTTTCGGCGCTGGCCGTTTTTTCAGCGGCGGCGGCTTCGGCTTCTGCCTTGGCTGCTGCGGCCATTTCGGCGGGCGGCAGCTCTACCTGCTCCTGCGGGCCCGCAAGAACGGTGGCGCAGGTGACAAGCTCTTTATACTTCTTGTCGAATTTGTTGATGGCGAAGCGCACGTCAATCGCAGAGGTCGAGACGCGCAACGTTTCGCTGCGGCTGAAAGTATCATAGAGCGCATCGTCTTCACCGATTTGCAAAACCAGCGAGCGCGCCGTCGTTGCCTCCCCGCTGAATGTGCGCGGGGCGAGGTTTTCGAGGGTCAGGGTGACTTCGTATTTTTTGCCCGGTTTGAACAGGTCGTCATAGAACTCGATACCGAGGGAGCCGAAGCCTTCCGCACTGCGCGCGAATGCCAGCGTGCTGGCCTGGTCGAACTTGCCCACCATGGCGCAATAAGGCGCGCCGCTGCTGTCCACCGTGCCGACTTTCCATTGCTCTTTCGGCTTCAAAACGCCGAGCATCTGAACCGCGGCGGGCTGCGTTGCCTGTACCGCTGTCGTGGCCAGAAGCATCGCAGCAGCAAGGGAAACACTCGTCAGGGCAAGAAAGCGTGAACGGCGCATGGGAAATCCTCGTGGATTGTGGGCTTTATAAAAATTGTCATTATTTAGGTCACTCATCATAAGGATTCTCTGCCGTTTTGCCAGCAGTTTTTCGGAAAAACCTGTTCATATTTCAGGCACATGCCCCTTTCCGCCCCCATGGCAAAGCGCGGGTTGACAGCAGGAAAAATCCTTAATATTATGAAAAAATTCAATTTTTAACGACATGGTGCAGGCTGTGACCGCAGGACAGGCAAACGGCATATCTTCCGCTTTCGACCAGACCGCCGGCGCGACACCGGAGGAGCGCAAGGCCTTTTTCAAGGCTATCCGCGCCGGAAATACGGCTGAAGTCACCGAAACCCTCACAAGCCGCGCCGGCGCCGCCTGCTGGCTGGAGCCATTCAAGCCGGACGATAAGCCCTATGCCGCCGATGACACACCGCTGATGGCCGCCGCGCAGGCACGGCGCAGCGACATCGTCAAACTGCTTTTGCAGCACGGGGCAGCCCCCACCATCGACAAGCAAAACAGCCGCGGCTATACCGCACTGATGTATGCCGCATGGCAAAATGCCGAAGAAGCTGCCGAAGCTTTGCTCTGGCGTGGCGCGGATACCTTCCCCAGCTGCGAGCAAGGGCATGACGCCCCCGTTCTCGCGCGGATGCGCGGCCATGACGCGCTCGCCAAAACCATCGAAAGACACCGCGACAAAGCCGAAGGCCCCGCCGCCTGCCTCAACGGCACGGCGAAGGATGTGCCGTTGATATCGCTGCCCGCCATCCGCCGCCGCCATTAAAGCGCGCCCTATTCCCTTTGCGGCAAAAATGTCGTAATCATCGGGTATGAAAACACCTGCAAAAATCGCCGTATCCGCCGCCCTGCTGGGGCTTGTCGCCTTTTACGTTGCATCGCCCTATCTGGCCATGGAACGCCTGTACAAGGGCGTAATGCAAATGGATGCAAAGGTCATAGAAACCCATGTCGATTTCCCGATGCTGCGTGAATCGCTGAAGGAACAGGCAAATGTCTATCTTGCCGCGCGTGTGCCCAAGGGGCAGGACGGCCGCACCGGCATTTTCGGCGCGGCGAGCCTTGTTATGCTGCCTAAAATCGTAGAGGCGGTCGTCGATGCCTACGTCACGCCGACAGGCATGCGCATGGCGCTTGACCGCGCGCTTGTCAAAATTGACGGCAAGGATATTCAGAACAAAGAGCCACGCCCCCTGTCGCGCAAAGACATCGACCACGCGTTTTTTGAAAACCCGGATACATTCCGCATCGAAGCGAAGGGCATGACGTTCATCCTGCGCCTGCGCGACTGGCGCTGGAAATTGACGGCGGCGGAACTGCCGCCAGAAGTCTTCGCACGCCGCAAAGCGGCAGATGCAACCGCCCCCGCAGCGGAAACAACGCCGCAGACCGCGCCCGAATCACCCTGATTATTTTTTGTGAATGAGGCCGCCGGACAGTCGCGGGATTAGCGCGCGTGCTGCGTCACCATGCTGCGGATTTTGTCCGTGTTCAGCGGCTGTTGCTGGCCGTCTTTTTCAAGGCTAAAGCCATTGCCGCGCCAGATACCGTCTGCCACCTGCGCATAAACGCGCATCGACAATGCCGCCGCCTGTTTGTCGGACGACAGTTTGAACGTGCGGCGGATATCGGACAGTTTGCGTATATCTTCCGCCGCAAGCGTCAGGCCGACGTCGCCGGTCATGTAGGCAAGGCGCTCTTTGCTGCGCGCGGTTTCCTGCCCCTGTTTTTTATCAAGAACAAGGTCGGGCCCCGTCCACGCGCTGCCGCTATAGACGGCGGCGCCCTTGGCGATATCACCGTTGATGCCGTGCAGGAAACCGATGGCTTCTTTCAGAACCGTCTTCACACGGCGGTTCGGGCGTGCTGCGGCACGGACGTTGAATTTTTCAGCAATCGACAGACCGCGGCCAAAATCTTCTTTGGGGAGTTTTGCGTTATGCGCGCTGGCCATGGTGTATCTCCTGCTTGAAAATAGATTGAAATTTAATCGAGGTCTTCGTAGGCGACTTTCGCGCCCGCGCCGTCTTTGCCGGCGTTCAGTTTATGCGCCAGCGATGCTTCGAGGAACGCATCAAGGTCGCCATCCAAAACGCCCTGCGTATCCGACGTATCATGCCCCGTGCGCAGGTCTTTGACCATCTGGTAGGGGTGCAGAACGTAAGAGCGTATCTGGTGGCCAAAGCCGATTTCGGTCTTTTCGTCTTCGCGCTGCTGCTTTTCGGCGTCGCGCATCATTTGCTCGCGCTCGTACAGCTTCGCTTTCAGCATTTTCATCGCCTGGTCGCGGTTTTTGTGCTGGGAGCGTTCGTTCTGGCACGCAACCACAATCCCCGTCGGGATATGCGTCAGGCGCACGGCGGAATCCGTTTTGTTGACGTGCTGCCCGCCCGCGCCGCCGGAGCGGTAGGTATCCACGCGCAGGTCTTTGGGGTCGATGGTGATGTCGATATCGTCATCCACCACAGGCGTGACGGAAACCGAGCAAAAGCTGGTATGACGGCGGGCATTGGAATCGTAGGGCGAGATACGCACAAGACGATGCACGCCCGATTCAGATTTCAGCCAGCCGTAAGCATTGGGACCGGAAATTTCCAGCGTCGCGGATTTGATGCCCGCGACGTCGGCGTCCTGTTTGTCGAGCAGCGCGAGCTTATAATCATGCTGTTCCGCCCAGCGCATATACATGCGGAAGATAATCCCCGCCCAGTCGGCCGCTTCGGTACCGCCCGCCCCTGCGTTGATTTGCAGATAAGCGTCGCTACCGTCCATTTCACCGGACAGCAGGCTTTCCAGTTCGCGGCGCGCAACGTCGGTTTTGATGGCGTAGAGGGATTGCTCCGCTTCACTCACGAGTGCGGCATCGCCTTCCATCTCGGCAAGTTCAATCATGCCCAGCTGGTCGCTCAGGTTGTTTTCGATGGCGCGCACGCCATCGATTTGACCTTCGAGGCGGGTGCGTTCCTTGAGGATTTTTTGCGCGCGTTCCTGATTATCCCAAAGTTTGGGGTCTTCAGCGAGGGCGTTCAGTTCGGCAAGACGGTGGACAGCACGGTCCCAGTCAAAGATGCCTCCTCAGCAGGTCGAGGGAGGCCTTGATTTCCTCCACCGCTGCTAAGACTTCGCTTTTCATGACAAAACTCCGTAAATCCGGTTAGGCGGCGATTTGTTGCTGCTCTTCAACCGGACCGCTGGCGATATGTGCCGCCATGTTCTGGATGAAGCCGGACATATCTTCGCCGTCGCCCGTCATCAGCATGCCGTCAACGTGTTCTGCCGCGCCGTTCCATACCGCACCGGCTGCGACCAGGATTTGGTGGGAGCGCTCGGGCCCCGTAACCGTAAAGCCTTTTGCGAGTTCGATTTTGGCGAGCAGTTCGACCGCATCGCCCATGAATGCCATCGGCTTGCCTGCGGTGATGAAGCTGGAGATGATGCGCTCCGCATGCGGGTTCGCACCCAGTTTCTGCACGCTGCGTGCGCCGGCGGGCACAACAAGCGCATCGAAGTCGGAACCCAGAGTCTGGCCGATTTGCTGGTCAACGGGGAAATAAAGACCCCAGCCGTTGCTTTGGCTGTTCCAGCTGTTGACAAGACCGCTTTCCGTGCCGACGGTTTTGATGGTAGCACCCGTTTTCAGCATATCGCGCTGAACGGTGGACATAACGGCTTCATCAACGCCGTTGGAAACGAGTACCAGAACCTTGCGACCGGAAAGTTGGATATCCATGTAGATTACTCCCTTGTTATTATTGCTTATTTTTAGATAAAGCGGGATAGCGGCATAAAAGCGCGGCTTTTCAGATGGTTGGCAACATAATTCTTATGCCATGACAGAGTCAAGATTTTTCTTAACCATGACCAGATAGCGCTCAAAAATTGACATAACTTAAATGCGGTGCTATTATACCCCCACACGTCACATAAGGATGCACATGGCACAAAATCAGGGAAAAGCCGGAAAAGAGACACGGGGCTTCGGATTTGGCGGTCTCATCGACCTGTTCCGCCAGAACGCCCGTGATATGGCCGCCGCCGCTGCGCCCCCCGCCCGCCCCGATATGGGACAGCCAGACCGGCGCGCAGCCGCCCCCGCGCCGGATTCTGCACCGCCCCCGCCCGACGACACCAAAGCCGCCTATTTCCGCGCCCTGCGTCTCGGGGACGCCGAAGCGCTCAAAAAACTACTGGATGCCCAACCGCAGCTTATCAGCGCCAAAGATGCCGATAAAACCGGCACGCATGTCGCCGCCCATCATAACAACGACCAATGCCTTTTGGTTTTGTTCCAGCGCGGGGCAGACATGAATGCCCGCGATAAAGACGGCTGGACACCTCTTTGCTATGCCGCAAGCGTCGGCGCGCATCAGTCTGTGTGGATGCTGGCAGAATGCGGCGCGGATATTCACGCCGAAAGCAATAACGGTGAAACACCGCTGACCAAAGCCGTCAAACGTTTCCGCTC